>NZ_JBTREW010000013.1:0-168520 GCF_054823925.1 Bacillus sp. F9_6S_D1_P_5
TGAAAGATGATCAGGTTGATAGGTTCGAGGTGGAAGCATGGTGACATGTGGAGCTGACGAATACTAATAGATCGAGGACTTAACCATATAATATGAAGCAATGTTATCTAGTTTTGAAAGAATATAAAAAACTTGTTGACTTTCAAAGTCAAATAAGTTATAATGATTCTTGTCTTAAATGAATACAGTCTGGTAATGATGGCAGAGAGGTCACACCCGTTCCCATACCGAACACGGAAGTTAAGCTCTCTAGCGCCGATGGTAGTTGGGACCTTGTCCCTGTGAGAGTAGGACGTTGCCAGGCAAAATGGAGGATTAGCTCAGCTGGGAGAGCACCTGCCTTACAAGCAGGGGGTCGGCGGTTCGATCCCGTCATCCTCCACCATATATGTCGGAGGGGTAGCGAAGTGGCTAAACGCGGCGGACTGTAAATCCGCTCCTTCGGGTTCGGCAGTTCGAATCTGCCCCCCTCCACCATTCTTAATTAATGGGCTATAGCCAAGCGGTAAGGCAACGGACTTTGACTCCGTCATGCGCTGGTTCGAATCCAGCTAGCCCAGCCATTAAGAGCCATTAGCTCAGTTGGTAGAGCATCTGACTTTTAATCAGAGGGTCGAAGGTTCGAGTCCTTCATGGCTCACCATTTTAACAAAATATGCGGGTGTGGCGGAATTGGCAGACGCACTAGACTTAGGATCTAGCGCCTTTGGCGTGGGGGTTCGACTCCCTTCACCCGCACTTTTAATAAAATAACTCATACATGTCTTGCGGAAGTAGTTCAGTGGTAGAATACAACCTTGCCAAGGTTGGGGTCGCGGGTTCGAATCCCGTCTTCCGCTCCAATTTTCAATATGACATGCCGGGGTGGCGGAACAGGCAGACGCACAGGACTTAAAATCCTGCGGTGGGTGACCACCGTGCGGGTTCGACCCCCGCCCTCGGCACCATATGCGCCCGTAGCTCAATTGGATAGAGCGTTTGACTACGGATCAAGAGGTTAGGGGTTCGACTCCTCTCGGGCGCGCTTTTATTAACGGGAAGTGGCTCAGCTTGGTAGAGCACCTGGTTTGGGACCAGGGGGTCGCAGGTTCAAATCCTGTCTTCCCGATATTCCCAAAAAACATGGGGCCTTAGCTCAGCTGGGAGAGCGCCTGCCTTGCACGCAGGAGGTCAGCGGTTCGATCCCGCTAGGCTCCACTTTATTTATTATATGTCTCGGAGGTATACCCAAGTTCGGCTGAAGGGATCGGTCTTGAAAACCGACAGGCGGTGAGAATCGCGCGGGGGTTCGAATCCCTCTACCTCCTCCATTTTCTTTTTAAATGGTTTAGACATAAATAATATAATATTTATTTTTTCCTTCATGGAGGTATACCCAAGTTCGGCTGAAGGGATCGGTCTTGAAAACCGACAGGCGGCGAGAGTCGCGCGGGGGTTCGAATCCCTCTACCTCCTCCATTTTTTCTAAAGTAAATATTTTATCATCGCGGGGTGGAGCAGCACGGTAGCTCGTCGGGCTCATAACCCGAAGGTCGCAGGTTCAAATCCTGTCCCCGCAACCAAATGGTCCCGTGGTGTAGTGGTTAACATGCCTGCCTGTCACGCAGGAGATCGCCGGTTCGACCCCGGTCGGGACCGCCATTTATGTTGGCTCGGTAGCTCAGTCGGTAGAGCAGAGGACTGAAAATCCTCGTGTCGGCGGTTCGATTCCGTCCCGAGCCACCATTTTTTTATGCCGACTTAGCTCAATTGGTAGAGCAACTGACTTGTAATCAGTAGGTTGGGGGTTCAAGTCCTCTAGTCGGCATCCTTTAGGGGCATAGTTTAAAGGTAGAACTGAGGTCTCCAAAACCTCCAGTGTGGGTTCGATTCCTACTGCCCCTGTAAAGTATATGGGCCTATAGCTCAGCTGGTTAGAGCGCACGCCTGATAAGCGTGAGGTCGATGGTTCGAGTCCATTTAGGCCCACCATATATTATTCCGCAGTAGCTCAGTGGTAGAGCTATCGGCTGTTAACCGATCGGTCGTAGGTTCGAGTCCTACCTGCGGAGCCATGGCCCGTTGGTCAAGTGGTTAAGACACCGCCCTTTCACGGCGGTAACACGGGTTCGAATCCCGTACGGGTCATAAAAAAAGAGTCAGCAATGTGCTGACTCTTTTTTATTGTGCGTTAATCCTCCGTTATCAACTGATTTTCCTGAAATAAATAAAGGGATTTAGGAAAAGCTATGGTATGTATAAAAAGGAGGAGATAAAAATGACACGAGTGAGAGACTTGATGAGCACTCATATTGTACAGTGTACACCGCTAGACAATGTATATGAGGCTGCTGTAAAGATGAAAGAAGAATCGATTGGATTGATTCCAGTTGTTGAAAATGAGCAAGTTGTTGGGCTTGTTACGGATCGAGATTTAGTTGTTCGAGGGATTGCTGAAAAACATCCTGGATCTAATAAAATTACAAATGTAATGACAACAAACATTGTTTCAGTTTCTCCAGATGATACTATTGAAAAGGCTACAGAGTTAATGGCGCAGTATCAAATTAGACGATTGCCAGTAGTTGAGAGTGGTCAACTCGTTGGGATGTTAGCACTAGGAGATTTAGCTATAAAAGAATCGGCAGATGATCAAGCGGGATTTGCTTTAAGTGAAATATCAGAGCATACGGAATGAAGTGAGACTTTCATTAGTGGGATAAGTTACGTATAAAAATCAGATACATTATTCTAGTATATAGGGTTAAGCTAATATGTTAGCATGATGTATCTGAGCCATTATATAATAAGTATACAGTTAGTAATTTCGACAGTTTATTTAAATTTGTCATTCTTAATTTTTAATAAGAGAAAAAATGATATACTGATAGATATAAGTATTATGATAGATTTCGAATATAACAATATTTATTGTTAATGATTTATTGATGTAATAATGAATTAATATTTCCTATGTAGACAAAAGGGAAGGGGAATTATATGAGGGCTATACAGCGCAATCCAAATTGGAATTTGGTTACAGATACATATATAGAACCAAATAATTTCGCTGAATTATTTTCTTTACTTGTACCTTGTCATCCAAAAGGTGAAGGGAAAGAAAGAACTATATTAGTGTGGAAAGAAAAAGAATTTTATAAAGAAGAAAATTTAGCGGCATTTATCGTATATGGAATGGATAAAGCAAGAAATTTACCACAGTTTCATAAAGATGAAATTCCAACTTTAGTACGTATTCTTCGTTTATGCCAAGAGATTGGCTGGTATGAAGAAGCAAATACTTTTATGGTGACTCAAGGACTTGCTGAGTTTGTTCACACTTCATTGGAGTATGAAACGTGGGATCTTTTGACACAAGCGGTTGCTTTAAACTATTTAATTATTAAATATCGTATTGGTGAATTAACTGATGAGGATGTAGAAATTTGGGATAGAGTTAAATTCAATGAGAAATGTATAACAGACTGTAAACATTTATTATCTCATAAAGAAGTATTAGAATTTACATTCTTTTATATGTGTAAGAGAGCTAAATTGTTATCAAAAGAGCAATTAAATAGTGATATGATGAGTCTAGCAATGTATTGTAATACGTTTGTTTATGACTTATATACACATGACTTATTACGAAAATATCGTAAGTGTACAGATTTCCTATCATACTATGGACCTAGTCAAGCGGTGTTGGCTTGTCAAAGAGCTGTACTTTCTCAAATTTCAGATCGATTAGACCCACTCAAGACTACTCATGTTGATGATTATTTATATGTAATGAAAGAAATGATGGAGCATATGACGATAGGAATAATGGATCGATATGATCATTTTATCGGAAAGTTATTATCATATGTGCCATTTTTCGAAATGATTCAAGTTCCACAACATGCATATTATTGTGAAGAATTATTGTATATTTGTAAGGGTATTGAATATAAAGAAGAAATATTACGCAATTATATATTTATACAATTACATGATTGTTTACCATCATTCTTTAAACTATTTCTTAAAAATAAGCGTTATGCAACGATTCACGATATTCTGTTCTATTGGTGTGACGATGAACAAAGAATGAGCTTAGAAAAAAAATATAATCTTAGTTTTATTTATGAAAAATATGCTTGCGGATAAAGAGCATTTTCTATATAAATTAAAAAGGATCTCAATTTTATGTGAGATCCTTTTTTTATTAGTAAAGCAAGGAGAATGTAATTAAGACGAGAAATAACATTCCATAAAGGAGAACTTGTGCCGTATTGCTTCCTTGTATACCAAAAAAAGTATTTGTTTTTTTATATAAATTCACTATATATTTTAGCGGATTATCTTTGAAAGATTGATACACAGTGTCTCCTCTTTCTAAGCTTCTTGTTCGTGTTTTTTGTTATTAGGAACATGAATGTATCTAGCTATGAATAATAAAATAGCCATAAAAAATACAGGAAATACGGTAGATAAATAAAAACCATTACTAATAATATTTGCTATTAGGGCACTTAATAGAAAGATGGCATTATAAATATGGGCAATTTTTTGTTTTAGTTGAACTTGAAAAGATTCCATCATAATTTCTAAAGCAACAAAAGCAATGATAATAGACAAAAATACAGTATTTGTATTGTAAATGATTAAACAACAGATTAAACCTAAAAAGGCTAAGTATTCAATTAAGAGAGGTATATTGATATTGCGTGACATACAATTTACCTAACTAAATATGGCAGTGGATTTACTGCATTTGTTTTTTCAAAATTCCATTCTCCATTGTGTAATTCAAAATGAAGATGTTGCCCGTATGAATGACCTGTGTTTCCCATATGACCTACTAATTGTCCAGCTTGTACTTGATCACCAGCTTGTACAGTGCGATCTTTCATATGAGCATAGACTGTTGTATATAATTTCCCGTTTATTTGATGGGCGATGAACACAACATTGCCATAGCTAGCTGAATAATATGATTTCACAACTTTACCTGCCGCCGCCGCTTGGATAGAGACGTTACCTGGAGCTGCAATATCTATACCATAATGCATTTGTTCCCAGCGCATATCAAAGGTTGAGCTAATTTTTCCTTGTGTAGGGAATTTGAAAACTGCTGGAATGGAAGCAGTTTGGGCTTTTTGAACTTGTGCTTGATTTTGCACTACATAATGTTTTGCCACGTATCCGTATCCTGTGCCAAAACGAATTTTATACCAAGTTCCTACAGTTTCTACTACTTGTAGTTGTGTTCCATTTTGTAATGAACCAAGCAGTGCACTACTTGTACTAGCGGTGCTACGTACATTAAGTTTAGGTGTTGCAACTGTGTATTTCGTATTATTTTGAACTGTAATGCCTTTTACTAAAGGCTGTGAACCGTTAGAAACGAATGCTTTTTGTACGTAACCTGTTGTGCCATTATGTAAAATTTTATACCACTCGCCTTGTTCTTCTTGAATAGTAACGAATTTCCCATTTGGTAACACATCTAAAATTGAAGATTCTAAATTAGGTTCAGAACGAACGTTTAATGCATTGGCATTAACGATGTATTGATTATTAGATTGAAGTTTGTTTTTTAGTAGAATAGCATCTTTTTGTACGTAACCTACTTTATTATTAACAGATACTTTATACCAGCTATCAGTTGTTTCAAGTATGTTCACTTTCGTATTAAAGCGAATTGTATCAATTGATGAGCTATTTGCGTTATTTTTTGTATGTAAGGTTACTTGATTGACTTTGACATAGCCAGTTTTTACATTAGATAATTGTTCAGCGTTGGCTGTTTGTACATTTGTTTCTCCCATAGAAGGAAGTAAAGAAGCAATTGCGACAGTAGTTGCTGCTAAAGCAGTAGCTTTCATATTCATATAATAGAGACCTCCTCTAGTTGTATAGTTGTAATTTTATTATAGTATAAAGATATAATATAGTGGGTTTATTCACATAAATGTAATATGAAATCAATATAAAAATAAATTTTTTGAGGATAATGATTCCTTTTTATCCAATTAATTAGGATAATAATTTCTAACATAGAATATAAGTATTATATGGCTTTATTATTTTGTTGACAATTAAGAAAATTAAAACAGTTGATGATGTCTTATTACGATGTTATACTGACAGTGTTAATTTCATAGTTTGCTAGGAGAGCTGGTGTTGCCAGCTGAGAGTAGGCCGTAAGCCTTTGATCCTTTTCATTACCTGATCTAGATTATGCTAGCGTAGGGAAGCAATTCGGACACTAATAATAAGTCCCCGTTTCTTTGCGTATAGAAACGGGGCTTTTTTGTTTGAAAATTTCATATTGAAACCACTAGGGGTGCTTGTTGTGCTGAGAGAGGAATAATCCTTAACCCTTATAACACCTGATCTAGGTAATACTAGCGAAGGGAAGTGGAGCAACGAATAAATTATAATTTTATTTGCTGTAACCACTTCTTATTTAGAAGTGGTTTTTTATTTATATACACATACCGGAAGGGGATAGGGAAATGAAATTTTGCGATAGATTATTAGAAACTGTACAACCAGTTTGGGAGATGAGTCATAATCATCCGTTTGTTGTAGGTATGGGAGACGGTACGTTAGAAAAAGATAAGTTTCAGTATTACATTATTCAAGATTATTTATATTTGTTAGATTATGCAAAGCTATATGCCATCGGTGTTGTAAAGGCAACGAATCCACAAGTAATGGGGAAATTTGCTGAACAAATTGATGGAATATTAAATGGAGAAATGACAATCCATAAACAATATGCAAAAAGACTTGGAATTTCTATAGAGGAGATAGAGTCTGCAAAGCCATCTGCTAAAAATTTAGCTTATACAAATTACATGATGTCTGTATCTCAAAATGGCACACTTGCGGAATTAATAGCAGCACTTCTTCCATGTATGTGGAGCTACTGGGAAATTGGAAAGCGTTTAAATGATATTCCTGGAGCGAGAGATCATGAGTTCTTTGGTGAGTGGATTCAAGGATATAGTTCTGAAGAATACGGTAACCTTTGTATTTGGCTAATAGATTTATTAAATGAAATGGCAGTTGGAAAATCTGACAAAGAGCTAGATCGATTAGAGGAGATTTTCCTATATTCCAGTCGATTTGAATATTTATTCTGGGATATGTCCTATCGTAAGGAGATGTGGGGATTTGAGGAGCAAGAACATACTACAGTTTCATAATGTTTCTTTTCATTATGATGAGAAACCAATCATCAATGAATTAAATGCTTCTATACAAGATAAAGAGTTTGTAAGTATTATCGGACCGAGTGGATGCGGGAAAAGTACTTTATTTCGCCTTATTACAGGTTTAGAAGAAGCAAGTACGGGACAGATAGAGCTGACAGAAACAAAGAGCCACCCTGTAGGGTATATGCCCCAAAAAGATATGCTCCTGCCGTGGAGAACGATTATTGAGAATGCTGCCCTGCCGTTAGAGTGCCAAGGTGTACAGAAGAAAGAAGCACAAATAAAGGCGAAGGAACTATTGCATAAATTTGGCTTACAAGGGTATGAGACAAAATATCCGAAAGATTTATCTGGTGGTATGAGACAACGTGTATCCTTTATTCGAACTTTATTAACAGGCGGGGAGATATTGCTGTTAGATGAACCGTTTAGCGCGTTGGATGCTTTAACGAAGGCATCTTTGCAAGAATGGCTGTTTGAACAATGGAAAGAGTGGGAAAAAACAATTTTATTTATCACTCATGATGTGGAAGAAGCATTGTTTCTTTCTAATCGAATTTTAGTAGTAGAGCAGCAACCGATAACTACTTTAACCGAGAGGATTGTACCGCTTGATCGTAATCGAACAAGAAAAGATTTATATAAGCCTGAAGTGTTAGCGCTTAAAGATGAGCTTCTTAGTATGTTACAAAGGCAGGTACTCGTATGATGAACCGGCTGAAGGAACTATTACCTGCCCTTACACTTTCTAGCATTTTACTTGTCATTTGGGAAGTAGGCGCAAGAATTGTAGATGAAATGTACATTTTACCGTCACCGTCTGCGATTGTAATGAAGATATGGAAACTAAAAGATATATTATTTACGGTTCATTTGCCGGCAACATTATATGTCGTTTTAATAGGTGTGGCAATTTCTATCGTACTTGGGGTAGGGCTAGCGATGTTAATGAACGCGAGTAATTGGATGGAGAGAGCATTTTATCCATTATTAGTGGCTTCACAAACGATTCCTATTACAGCGCTTGCTCCGCTCTTCGTTTTATGGTTTGGATATACGATTTGGAGTAAAGTCGTTGTTACGGTTTTAATTACGTTTTTCCCAATTGCGGTCAATACGTATGATGGGCTACGCAGTACGAAAAAAGAATGGGAGGAGCTCTTAGTTACGTACGGGGCAACGAAAAAAGATGTTTTTCTTAAATTAAAATTGCCGTCTGCTCTTCCTTATTTTTTCTCAGCTTTGAAAATTGCAGTTCCGCTTAGTGTAATTGGGGCAGCAATTGGTGAATGGCTCGGTGCACAAGCTGGGCTAGGATATTTCAGTAAAAGAATGATGACGCAGTTAGATGGAGCAGGTGTATTTGCACCCATTGTATTGTTATCGTTATTAGCTATTTTCTTCGTCATACTTATTTCGATATTAGAAAAGAAATTCATTAGTTGGAGGAAGCATTCATGAAATTATTAAAACGCATCTTTGTGTTTACATTATTAGTTGCAATGATTGCTGGATGTTCTAGTAATTCAGCATCAGATAAGAGTAAAAAAGAAAAAGAAATAACGGTCATGCTTGATTGGTACCCAAATGCGGTACATAGCTTTATTTATGCAGCAATTGAAAAAGGCTACTTTAAAGAAGAAGGTGTAAAGGTGAATATTAAATTCCCTTCCAATCCGACTGACCCATTAACTTTAGCAGCTGCAGGAAAAGTAACGGTTGGCCTATATTACCAGCCAGATGTTGTCATGGCAAAAGCAAATGAACAAATTCCAGTGAAGTCAATTGGGGCTGTCGTACGTTCACCATTAAATCATGTTGTATCGCTGAAGTCAGCGGGCATTCAATCGCCAAAAGATTTAGAGGGGAAAACAGTTGGATATTCTGGAACACCTTTAAGTGAGATGTATTTAAAAACGATGATAAAAGAAGCTGGTGGTAATCCAGATACAGTGAAAGTAGTCGATGTTGGCTTTGATTTAGTACCAGCATTAATTACGAAAAAAGTAGATGCGGTAACAGGGGCATACATTAACCATGAAGTACCTGTTATGCGTCATGAAGGTCATGAGCCAGCATACTTTAATCCAGCAGATTATGGTGTACCGAATTATCATGAGCTTGTATTTGTAACAGGTGATAAAACGTTGAAGAAAGATAAAGAAGCGTTGCAAGCTTTCTTACGTGGTACGAAAAAAGGCTATGATTTCATGAAGAAAAATCCAGATGAAGCATTAAATATTTTATTAAATCATCAAGAAAAAGAAAACTTCCCGCTTGTACCAGAAGTTGAAAAAGAAAGTATGAAAATTTTATTAGAGAAGATGGAAACGAAAGATGAGCCATTTTTATCAGATTCAAAAGAATCATGGGAGAAACAAAATAAATGGCTGAAAGATAAAGGCATGACGAAAGAAATCGTTCCGGCCGATGAGTTATTCGAAAATATTTTAAAGTAGGCGAATGAATATGAGAAATGAGCTTCATGTAATCTCAAATGGTCACATGTCATTCGAAGAGTTAGTGAATGTAGCGATGCAAATTGAAAGTGAAATTGATTATTTGCATATTCGTGAGCGTGAGAAAAGTACGAAGGAATTGTATGAAGGTGTGGAAAGTCTTTTGAAGAAAGGCTTTCCGGCATCGAAAATAGTGATAAACGATCGAATTGATATTGCTATTTTATTAAACGTTCCGCGCGTGCAGCTAGGATATCGAAGCGCAGATGTAAGGTCAGTGAAAGAAAAGTTTTCTTATTTGCATGTCGGTTATTCTGTGCATTCTTTAGAAGAGGCGATTGATGCATTTAAGAATGGAGCGGATTCACTCGTCTATGGTCATGTATTTCCGACAGATTGCAAAAAAGGTGTACCAGCGAGAGGGCTTGAAGAAATTTCAAACATTGCAAAGTGTTTATCTATACCGATTACAGCAATTGGAGGAATCACCACGGAAAACACCGGGGATGTTCTTACTAACGGCGTCAGTGGTATTGCTGTTATGTCTGGGATTATAAGTAGTAGTAACCCGTATAACAAAGCGAAGTCTTATAAGGAATCAATAAGAAAGTGGGCGGAAAAACATGTGTAAGAAGTATGATGTAGCGATAATTGGCGGTGGTGTAATTGGTAGTTCAGTTGCACATTTTCTAGCAGAAAGAGGACATAAAGTAGCGATTGTAGAGAAGCAACAGATTGCATCGGAAGCCTCGAAAGCAGCCGCTGGTTTACTTGGGGTTCAGGCAGAATGGGATGAATATGACCCGCTATTTGAACTTGCTAGAGAAAGCCGTGCTATATTTCCACAACTTGCAGAAGTTTTACGTGAAAAAACAGGCATCGATATTGGATATGAAGAAAAAGGCATTTACCGCATTGCTCAAAATGAAGAGGAGAAGGAAAGAATTCTTCACATTATGGATTGGCAGCAGAAAACAGGTGAAGATTCTTACTTTCTAACGGGAGATCATTTACGAGAGAAAGAGCCATTTCTTTCTGAGTCAATTATAGGAGCTGTATATTATCCAAAAGATGGCCATGTTATTGCACCAGAGCTTACGAAAGCATTCGCACATTCTGCATCATTTTCGGGCGCTGATATATATGAACAGACAGAAGTGTTTCATATTTGTATTGAAAATAATAAAGTGACTGGAATTGTGACAAGCGAAGGTAGTATCACATGCGAAAAAGTGGTTATTGCGGGTGGCTCATGGAGTACAAAGTTACTAGGTTATTTTCACCACGAATGGGGTACATATCCAGTTAAAGGAGAAGTAGTAGCGGTAAGAAGTAGAAAACCACTTTTAAAGGCTCCTATTTTTCAAGAAAGATTTTACATTGCACCAAAGCGCGGCGGACGTTACGTAATTGGAGCAACGATGAAGCCTCATACGTTTCATAAAACTGTGCAACCGGAAAGTATTACTTCTATATTAGAGCGTGCTTATACGATATTGCCAGCTTTAAAAGAAGCAGAGTGGGAAAGCGCATGGGCAGGGTTAAGACCACAATCGAATCACGAAGCTCCTTATATGGGAGAGCATGAAGAAATAAAAGGTTTATATGCTTGTACGGGCCATTATCGAAACGGTATTTTATTAAGTCCTGTTTCTGGTCAGTATATGGCGGATTTAATAGAAGGAAAGCAGAAGAATCACTTGCTAGATTCATTGCTTTCTAAAACAGTTTAGAAAGGGGATGGAAGTTTGAATTTAAAAATTAATGGTAATCAAATTGAAGTGCCAGAGAGTGTAAAAACAGTAGCTGAGCTACTTACACATTTAGAGTTAGAAAACAGAATTGTTGTAGTAGAGCGTAATAAAGATATTTTACAAAAAGATGATCATACAGATACATCTGTTTTTGATGGAGACCAAATTGAGATTGTAACTTTCGTAGGAGGCGGTTGATTATGTTAAACATTGGACCATTTTCATTTCATTCTAGACTTTTATTAGGAACAGGAAAATTCCCTGATTTTGATGTACAGCAAAAGGCAATTGATGTATCTGAGGCTGAAGTTTTAACGTTCGCAGTACGTCGTATGGATATATTCGATGCAAAGCAGCCTAATTTATTAGAGAAACTTGATGTGAAAAAATATACGTTATTACCGAATACAGCTGGAGCAAAAAATGCTGAAGAAGCTGTTCGTATTGCAAAATTAGCAAAAGCTTCAGGGCTTTGCGACATGATTAAAGTAGAAGTTATAGGTGATGATAGAACGTTATTACCTGATCCGGTAGAAACATTGAGAGCATCTGAAATGTTACTAGAAGAAGGATTCATCGTACTTCCATATACATCTGATGATGTTGTATTAGCACGTAAATTACAAGAACTAGGTGTGCATGCAATTATGCCAGGAGCATCACCGATTGGATCAGGGCTTGGTATTGTAAATCCGTTAAATTTAAGCTTCATTATTGAACAAGCGACAGTACCAGTTATTGTTGACGCTGGTATTGGTAGTCCAGCCGATGCAGCATTTGCGATGGAATTAGGAGCCGATGGTGTGTTATTAAATACTGCTGTGTCAGGAGCAAAAGATCCTATTAAAATGGCAAAGGCAATGAAATTAGGTATTGAGGCAGGCCGTTTAGGATTTGAGGCAGGTCGTATTGCACGTAAACGTTGTGCAACAGCAAGTAGTCCTTTAGAAGGAATGAGCGTAGTTGAATAATCGATATTCTCGCCAAGAACTATTTTCTCCAATTGGAGAAGAAGGACAACGAAAGATAAGAGAAAAGCATGTGCTCATTATCGGTGCAGGTGCATTAGGTAGTGCAAATGCAGAGATGTTTGTAAGAGCTGGTGTAGGCGCAGTAACGATTGTTGACCGGGATTATGTCGATTGGAGTAATTTACAAAGGCAGCAATTGTATGCAGAGAGTGATGTGGAAAATAATCTTCCGAAGGCTGTAGCGGCAAAAAAACGTCTAGAAGAAATTAATCATGAAGTAAGAGTAGAAGCTCTCGTTCAAGATGTAACAGCTGAGGAGTTAGAAGAACTTGTTACAAACGTTAATGTAATTATTGATGCAACTGATAATTTCGAAACACGTTTTATCGTAAATGATATAGCACAAAAATATTCTATTCCATGGATTTACGGAGCATGTGTAGGAAGTTACGGCCTTTCTTACACAATTCTTCCTAGTAAAACGCCATGTTTATCATGTTTACTACAATCGATTCCGCTTGGCGGGGCGACATGTGATACAGCGGGGATTATATCACCTGCTGTATCTCTCGTCGTTTCTCATCAAGTTACAGAAGCTCTTAAATTGTTAGTGGAAGATTACGAATCAATGCGAGATGGACTTGTGTCATTTGATGTATGGAAGAATGAATATTCATGTATGAATGTGCAAAAGCTTCGTAAACACAATTGTCCTTCGTGCGGAGAGAATGCATTGTATCCGTATTTAAATAAAGAAAACACATCGAAAACAGCAGTTTTATGCGGGAGAAATACAGTTCAAATTAGACCACCTCATAAAGAGGAAATGGATTTTGAGAGGTACAAAAAGCTGCTGGATGATCGTGTGAATGATTTAAATGTAAATCCATATTTATTATCATTTTCTGTGGAAGAAAAGAGATTAGTTGCTTTTAAAGATGGTCGTGTACTTGTACATGGAACGAAAGATATAAGCGAAGCAAAAACAATTTATCATCGCTATTTTGGATAGAAAAGGATGAGTGGGATGAAAGTAAATAAAGCTTTAACAATTGCAGGATCTGATAGTGGCGGCGGTGCCGGTATTCAAGCAGATTTAAAAACATTCCAAGAGCTTGGTGTGTACGGGATGACGGCTATTACGGCAATTACTGCTCAAAACACGCTTGGCGTTCAAGGGGTATATCCAGTTCCGTTAGAAGGTATTACGGAACAGTTGAATTCAATTGGTACGGATTTAACACCAGATGCTGTGAAACTAGGAATGTTATTTAGTAGCGAAATTATTCAAATTGTAGCAGAACATATTAATAAATTTGGCTGGAATAATATTGTACTAGACCCTGTTATGATTGCTAAGGGCGGTGCATCATTATTACAACAAGAAGCAGTACAAGCATTAAAAGAATATTTATTACCAGTAGCAACTGTTATCACACCGAATGTTCCAGAAGCAGAAGTGTTAACTGGGCTGGAAATTCATAACGTTGAAGATAGTAAAGAAGCTGCAAAAGTACTGCATGAATTAGGTGCGAAATATGTACTTATGAAGGGCGGACATGCAGAATATCAAGGTAATGAAGTAATTGATTTACTTTTTGATGGAGAAAAGTTTATTGAATTTAGAAGTGAGCGAATTCCTTCAAAGCAAACACACGGAAGCGGCTGTACATTTGCGTCAGCAGTTACAGCTGGCCTTGCGAAAGGATACTCGATGGAAGAGGTAGTTCAAGAGGCAAAACGATTTATTAGTATAGCAATTGAAGAGCCGTTGCATATTGGTAGTGGTCATGGACCGACGAATCATTTTGCATACAAATTGAATAAAGCATAAGCATGAATAGTAGAAAAGTCAGTTTTGTAACTGGCTTTTTTTTGTTTACTTTTTCCAAATACAGGAGTAATATATCAGCCAGAATATATTTTTTGTAATACGCTGAGTCCAATTATATGGAGCGGAGGAACCAATTTGTGCAGTGTCACTCGGGGTGAATCTTTCAATTTTGAAAGTAGGGCTACTCTCAAAGTCCGAATCCGACAGCTAACTTCGTAAGCGTCTTGAGAGAGGACGGTGCCACGATGGATACATCACTTCATCAATCTGATTAGTATAGGGGAATATCAATCTACGTTTGAGTTCTTTTATGCTAAGGAGGATGAGGTACATGGAATTAACACTTATTTGTGTTGGAGAAGAAAGCAAGGTAAATAGTTTAATAGATTTAGTAGCATATCAACATGAGTTAATTATTTTCACAGCAAATGAAGAGATAGCGGCCGAAGTGAGGAATTGTGGATTTGATTGGACGTATAGTTGTAGTAAGGAGCAAGATTTTACTAGTATTTGTGAGTGTATTAAGAAGGTGATTTTACTAGGGGATGAGCTTCCAATCGTTAGCTTCTTCACAGAACACATTCGCTTTTCTTTTCAAGCACCTATTACTGTTGTTACAAGGAATAAACGATATCCAGCGAGGCTCTATGAAACAATTGGAGCTGCATTTGTCGTGTTTACAAATTGTGATAATATATCTTTTTTATTTTTTGAATAGGGCGGGGGAAAAGAAGATGAAGGTGTTGTTACTAGGAGATATAGCGAATCGTTGGGCGGTATCGGTAGAGCGAGTTCAAGAATTGGTGGTGCTCGATCCTATTTTTCCAAGGCCCTATATCATATTGCCATCGAAAGACGCTTTATATTTAAAAACAGATGTTATCGAATATGAGCAATTACATGCAGAATTGTCACAAGTTTATATTCGCGGGAGAAATTTACGTGCTTTTTTACGAGGGAAATAAATAGTGAGTGAAAAAAGAGCGAATGCGAAGTGCAACAAGCTATGCACTTCATGTCATTCGCTCTTTTTATTTCGTGTTTAACAGGTCATTTCTACGAAAAAGAAAGAAAAGACAAGAAAATAGATGAAAGGATATTAATAATACATAATGTAAGCGTTTAAACAGATAGATATTTTCTTATTTTCAGTAATTTGACTCTTTACAAGTGAAATATAGAGGAGTATATTTACTCTCATAAATCATTCATAAAATTTCCAAAAAAACCTAAAATCGCTGAGTTCCAGAAATGGAGCGGGGGAACCAATTTTGTGCATCGTCACTTGGGGTGAATCTTTCAGTTTTGAAAGTAGGGCTACTCTTTAGGCCCGAATCCGACAGCTAACCTCGTAAGCGTTTAGAGAGGAGGTTTACTTTTTGTTGTTCATTTTTTGAACACTGAGTAGAGCTCAGTGTTCTTTTTTAATATTTTGATGGTAAATTTTAACAATTTGAAATGAGGGATAGCTATGTTAGATGTTATAATGATCGGGATTTTTGTTGTGTTAGTCGCATCGATGGCAAGTCTTGCAAGTTGGTCAGATAAAGTTGTGAAAGAAGGGAAGCAATCATGACGATTGCCTTATCGGTTATTGTTGCAGCAATTACGGTGTACTTAGTGTATGCCTTATTAAATCCGGAAAAGTTTTAATTAGGGGGAGTCATTCATTATGATCTGGGTCGCAGTTGTTATTACAATGCTGTTGTTTATTCTTGTGGCAAAGCCAACGGGAATTTATTTAGAGAAAGCCTTTCAAGGGAGTAAAAAGCTAGATAAAGTATTCGAGCCTTTTGAAAAACTTATTTTTAAAATTACGGGTGTAAAAGAATACAATCAAACGTGGAAACAGTACGCACTATCATTAGTTTTATTAAATGGATTTATGATTGTTGTCGTATATTTCATTTTCAGACTACAAGGAGTATTGCCATTAAATCCAGTACACATTGAAGGAATGGAGCCTACGCTCGCTTTTAATACAGCAATTAGTTTTATGGCCGATACAAACTTACAGCATTATAGCGGTGAAAATGGCTTATCTTATTTATCACAATTAATTGGAATTACATTTTTAATGTTTGCAGCACCGGCAACGACGTTAGCACTTGTAATGGCGTTTATAAGGGGACTTGCTGGAAAAGAACTTGGTAACTTTTTCGTTGATTTTACGAGAGCATTGACGAGAGTGTTTCTTCCTATCGCATTTATGGCGGCACTAGTCTTTGTCGCACTTGGTGTACCACAAACGTTAGACGGGGCAGTTACGGCGCAAACGATTGATGGCGCGAAGCAAAGTATTTTACGCGGGCCTGTTGCATCATTCGTAGCCATTAAGGAACTCGGAAATAACGGGGGTGGATTTTTCGGAGCAAACTCTACACATCCTTTTGAAAATCCAGGGCAAATGAGTAATATTTTGCAAATGATGCTTATGATGTTATTGCCAACAGCACTTCCGTTTACGTACGGACGAATGGTAGGAAATAAAAAACAAGGTCGCATCCTTTTCGTATCACTATTCATGGTGTTTTTACTAGGGTTTATAACGATTACGACATCTGAATTACATGGGAATCCAGCGTTAAATGGAATGGGTATACAGCATGTACAAGGAAGTACGGAAGGAAAAGAAGTGCGATTTGGAACAGTATTTTCTTCCCTTTATGCGACAGTAACGACAGCTGCGGAAACAGGAGCTGTGAATACGATGCATGATACGTTAACACCAATTGGCGGGTTAGTACCACTTGTAAATATGATGTTAAATACAGTATACGGCGGCGTTGGAGCAGGATTTGTGAACATTATTATGTATGCGATTATCGCAGTCTTTATATCTGGATTGATGGTTGGGCGGACACCAGAGTTTTTAGGTAAGAAAATTGAAGGTAAGGAAATGAAATTAATTGCGGTAACGATACTATTTCATCCATTGCTCATTTTAGGATTTTCGGCATTAGCTCTTTCAACAAGTTTAGGAACGGATGCCATTTCCCATTCTGGTTTCCACGGTTTGACGCAAGTGGTATATGAATATACATCGTCAGCTGCGAATAATGGATCTGGATTTGAAGGGTTAGCAGATAATACACCGTTTTGGAATATTACAACTGGTTTAGTTATGTTTTTAGGGCGCTATTTCAGTTTAATTACGATGCTAGCTGTTGCAGCTTCATTGAAAGAGAAGACGGTAGTACCAGAAACAGTCGGGACATTCCGTACGGATAATAGTTTATTTGGTGGTATTTTTATCGGAACGATTGTAATTGTCGGTGCATTAACATTTTTCCCGATGTTAGTACTTGGTCCAATTGCAGAATTTCTTACATTGAAGTAATGGAGGGTAAATGATGAGACCGGTAGTAGTAAAAGAAAAAAGAGTAAATGAGTCACAAATACATGCTGTAGAAGATGAAGTTAGACAAGCGAAAACGATGGACCGTGATATCGTGAAACATGCGATAAAACAATCCTTTGCGAAATTGAATCCGAAAGTCATGATAAAGAATCCGATTATGTTTGTTGTAGAAATTGGATTTATCATTACGTTCATTTTATCGTTTCTTCCAAGCCATTCTAGTAGTGTACCAGGATGGTTTAATATAACAGTTTCTCTCATTCTCTTATTTACAGTTTTATTTGCTAATTTTGCAGAAGCGTTAGCGGAAGGGCGTGGGAAAGCGCAAGCCGATTCTTTAAAACAATCGAAGAAAGATGTGTTTGCAAATGTTGTAAAAGAAAATGGAGACATTGTTCAAGTTTCAGCAACTGATTTGAGAAAAGGTGACGTTGTTATTGTAAAACAAGGAGAAATGATTCCAAGTGATGGGGAAGTTATAAAAGGGTTAGCGTCTGTTGATGAATCTGCGATTACAGGGGAATCCGCTCCTGTTATAAAAGAAGCGGGCGGTGATTTTTGTTCCGTAACAGGTGGTACGATGGTCGTTAGTGATGAGATTACGATTGTTATTACGAGTAATCCTGGTGAATCATTTATTGATAAAATGATTTCGTTAGTAGAAGGGGCTGCTCGTCAAAAAACGCCGAATGAGATTGCTTTAAATACAGTATTAACGAGCTTAACTCTTATTTTCTTAATCGTCGTTGTGACGTTGCCGATTTTTACAAACTATTTAGGATTTCAAATTGATACAGCTGTACTTGTTGCGTTGTTAGTTTGTTTAATTCCAACGACAATTGGTGGGTTGTTATCAGCAATTGGTATTGCCGGGATGGACCGAGTGACAAAGTTTAACGTGTTAGCAATGTCAGGGAAAGCAGTAGAAGCTGCGGGTGATATTAATACAATTATTTTAGATAAAACAGGTACGATTACTTTCGGAAACCGAATGGCTCATACACTGCTTCCTGTAGGGAATGAAACGATTGAGCAAGTAGGAAAATGGGCAGCAATTAGTTCTGTTTTAGATGAAACACCAGAAGGCCGATCTGTTATTGAATATGTAAAAACGAAATCTTTATCATATGATAGAGCACTTGCAGAACAAGGTGAATTTGTTCCATTTAAAGCAGAAACGAGAATGAGTGGTGTCGATTTACAAGACGGAACGAAAGTGAGAAAAGGTGCTGTAGGTAGCGTGATTGAATGGGTTAGGTCACAAGGCGGAACGATTCCGAAAGATGTAAATCAAAAAGCAGATTTCATTTCCAAAGAGGGTGGAACACCACTTGTAGTTGCAGTGAATAATCGTATTTACGGTTTAATTTATTTAAAGGATACAGTAAAACCTGGTATGCGTGAACGTTTTGAACAATTACGCCAAATGGGGATTAAAACGGTTATGTGTACGGGTGATAACCCATTGACAGCAGCAACCATTGCAAAAGAAGCAGGAGTAGATGAATTCGTTGCTGAGTGTAAGCCAGAAGATAAAATTGCGGTTATTAAAGCAGAGCAAGATAAAGGGAAACTTGTAGCGATGACAGGTGATGGTACAAATGATGCTCCGGCACTAGCGCAGGCAGACGTTGGATTAGCGATGAATAGTGGGACGACAGCTGCGAAAGAAGCAGCGAATATGATTGATTTAGATTCGAACCCGACAAAAATTATTGAGGTTGTAGGAATCGGTAAGCAATTGTTAATGACACGCGGTGCGTTAACGACGTTTAGTATTGCGAATGATATCGCGAAATATTTTGCAATCATTCCAGCCATGTTTACACTTGCGATTCCGCAAATGGAAGCATTAAACATTATGAAATTAACATCACCACTGTCAGCGATTTTATCAGCATTAATATTTAACGCTGTTATTATTCCGTTACTTATTCCATTGGCGATGAAAGGTATCGCATATAAACCGATGAGTTCGAATGCACTACTTGGCCGAAACTTACTTATTTATGGACTTGGCGGAGTGATTGTACCGTTCATTGGAATTAAAGTAATTGATATAATTGTCGGCTTGTTTATATAAGGAAGAGGGGAAAAAGATGGCGAAGAAACAAAGTATACTATCACCAATTATCCGGATTACTTTTACATTTTTAGTGTTGTGCGGACTTGTATATCCACTTATTGTTACTGGTATTGCACAGGCAGTAATGAAGGATAACGCGGATGGAAGTCTAATATATAATGATAAAAATGAAGTGATTGGTTCTAAATTAATCGGTCAAAATTTCACAGATCCACGTTATTTTCATGGGCGTGTTTCTAGTATTGAATATAAAGCAGAAGCATCTGGTTCAAATAACTATGCACCGTCTAATCCAGATTTAGAGAAACGAGTAGAGAAAAGTATTGAAGAGTGGAAGAAACAAAACCGGGCCGTACCAGTTACAGAAGTGCCAATCGATTTAGTGACAAATTCAGGTTCAGGGTTAGATCCTGATATTAGCCCACAGGCCGCTTCTGTACAGGTGGATCGCATCTCTAAATTAACGAAAATTCCGAAAGAAACGCTAGAGCAATTGATTAAAGATCAAACGGAAGGTGCGGCACTTGGTTTATTTGGAGAAGATCGTGTGAACGTTTTAAAGTTAAATTTGGAATTACAGAAACTACTGAAATAGTAACAGTGCTACCTCAATCTAACGGATTGAGGTAGCGTTGTTTCGAAAGAAGGGTTGTGAATGTTTTGTATGCGGATGATTATAAACCAACTTTTCAAAGGCGAACACCAGAAGAGTATTTAGAATATATTCGTCAGCAAAACCGCGGGAAGTTAAAGCTATATGTGGGAGCGGCTCCAGGAGTAGGAAAAAGTTACAAAATGCTACTTGATGCTAGAGAGATGAAAAAGGATGGTACGGATATTGTAATTGGTTTAATTGAAACGCACGGAAGAAAAGAGACAGAAGACGCAATTGCTGATTTAGAAAAAGTTCCTTTGAAAGAAATAGATTATAAAGGGAAAGTATTTTATGAACTCGATGTGGAAGGAATTATAAAACGTGCACCACAGGTCGTTGTAGTGGATGAACTTGCACATAGCAACATTCCTGGATCTAAAAATAAGAAACGTTATATGGATGTGCAGGAATTGTTAGATGCCGGTATATCCGTCTTATCAGCGTTTAATATTCAACATTTAGAAAGCGTACATGACATTGTAGCTCAAATTACGAATGTCAAAGTGCGAGAACGTATTCCAGATTTTATTTTACAAAAAGCAAACGAAATTCAGCTCGTTGATGCAACGCCGGAAGTATTAAGGAAGAGATTAATAGACGGGAAAATATATAAAGAAGAAAAAATTCAGCAAAGCTTACAAAATTTCTTTACGCTTAATAATTTAGGGGCACTCAGAGAATTATCACTTCGTGAGGTTGCCGATGATATGGACGAGAAAATTAGCCAAACAGTGATAGAGCCGATTGGTGTGAAAGAAAAAATTCTCGTTTGTGTACAATACAGTTCAACAGCGGAGAAGTTGATAAGAAGGGGATGGCGTATGGCTGATCGGTTAAACGCTGAATTGTATGTATTAAATGTAGAAAGGGAAAATATAGATTCTCTTTCAGTAGGGAAAAAGCAAACGATTGAAGAGTGGAAGTCGCTAACGAATCAATTTGATGCAAGTTTTGTTTTAGAAGAGGCGAAAGGAAGAAAGCCAGCGGATGTTATTATTGAAATCGCGAAAAGACTACAAGTAACGCAAATTTTACTCGGGCAATCGGCAAGAACACGTTGGGAAGAAATACGAAAAGGTTCAATTGTAAATGAAATTATGAGAGAAACGAAGTATATTGATATTCATATCGTTGCGGATCAAAGAGTTTAGAATAGAGACCATTTGTAGGTCTCTATTCTGCTTTTTGTACAGCTTGAAAACGTATCATTTTCATTGCGCATAAAATGATAAATAGAAATGTAATTGCACCTAGGAAGAAAATCCAAAAGTAATTTTGATTAAATAATAGAAATCCACCTACAAGTGGCCCTGTGCCCATACCGAGATAGCGGATGAAGTTGTACATACCGATAGCAGTTGCACGCTCTTGTACGAATTCTTCTGTTAATAAAGTAGTGTGAGTTGGCATAGAAAGTCCCATACTAAAACCGTATAAAGATGTAACGGTAATGATGAATGGGATATTGATGTTATATGTAAAAGAGAATAAAGTGACACATATAATATTGAAGAAACTAGTAATGAATAAAGCTTGCTTTGTTGCGAGGCGTTTTTGCAAAAGTTTGTAGCAATAACTTCCTAACATAATAGAAAGGGACATTGGTACAAATATAAGACCAATTTTACTTGCAGTTAAGTGAAATAAATTTGTTAAAATGCTCGGTAAAAAAACGAGGAAGCAAAAGTAAATACAAAATTGAATAAAGCCAATAAGAGTAATAGAAAATCCAGTTTTATTTTTTAAGATAAACCAGTAATTCTTTTTTGCTTGCGGTTGTTTAATTACAGTTGTTTTTGTTTCTGGAAGTAGTGAAATGTTTATCATTAATAAGAGAATGCCAAGTATAGATAAAAAGAGAAATACGGATACGTGGCCATTTATACTGCTGAGATAACCACCTATGAGAGGGCCAATCGCAGGAGCGAGCGCAAGTAACATTTGATACAGGCTCATTGCTTCTCCGCGTTCTTTTCCTTCAAATAAATCACCGATAATCGTTGCTGCTACTACAGGTATAGCTGCTATTCCTATAGCTTGAACAGCTCTGAAAAATAGAAATACATATATGTTTGCTGAAAAAGCACATCCGATTGAACCGATTGTACTAATGATTAAACTAGGGATAAGGACAGATTTTCTCCCTTTTGTATCAATTAAAGGTCCATATATGAGCTGCATAATCGCAAGAACGAATGTGAAAAGTGAAACTGTTAAATTTATAAGATAAAGAGAAGTGTGAAAAGAACTTTGAATCATAGGCAAGATAGGTGTGTAAATATTTTGAGCGAAGGAACCGAGTAAGGCACTCATACAGACAACATATAAAATGAAATGTATTTTTGATTTTTTCATTATGTAACCTCCTCATTATTTAGTTTCCTTGGAAACTAAATTTATTTTAACATGTTTTTCTCACTTGTAAATATGAAAAAATGATTTTAAAATGGTATATAGTTGAATTGTTTCTGTGGAAACTTAGGGGGCGAACGGATTGGAACGTACAATGAAACAAATGGAAATACTTTCAGACATTCGTACACTTTTGCATAAAAAAGAAGAACATTTGAAAGGGCAAAATGAGAAGTTTCTTCGTGAGACAGGTATAAGTGGTATGTCTTTATCTGAGTTACATGTGATCGAGTGTATCGGGAAAAATGGTTTGATGAATGTAACTGCTATTACGACAGAAATGGGAATGACGAAGGGTGCAATCTCTAAAATTTGTACAAAGTTGTTTCAAAAGCAATTCGTTGAGAAGATGCAAATGTTAGATAATCAAAAAGAAATATTCTTCCGTTTAACGGAAAGCGGAAATGAAATATATAAAGCTCATGATAAATTGCATAAACAAGCTGAAGAAAAATGGCTGTTACTTTTAGATGGATATACGAAAGAAGAGCAAGATTTTATTCAAAGGTTTATAAAGGATGTCTCCAAACATTTGGAAATATAATTGGAAGAAAAAACTCCTTTATTTCAAGTCTTTTGAATATAATTTCTAAAAGAACTCATATATAATAGAAACAGATACTTAACATGGTGAATAATTAAAGAGTCAATATATAAAGAGGAGAGAATAACATGCTTGAAAATACGGGGTTAGTATTAGAAGGCGGCGGTATGCGTGGTGTATATACGGGTGGGATATTAGAATACTTTATGGAACAAGATTTATATTTTCCATATGTAATCGGTGTATCAGCTGGTGCTTGTCATGCAGCGTCGTATCTTTCCAGACAAAGAAATAGAAATAAAACAGTAAATATTGATTATGCATCACACCCGCAATATTTATCGTATAAAAATTTATGGAAAAAGCGTCAATTATTTGATATGGATTTCATTTTTCATGAAATTCCAGAAAAGCATGTGCCGTTTGACTTTGAAACATATTTTAATAGTCCAGAGCGTTTCCTTGTAGGCACAACAGATTGTGAAACAGGACAGTCTGTTTATTTTGAAAAAGAGGGAACAAATGATGATGCACTAAATTTATTACAAGCATCTAGTTCATTGCCTTTCATTGCACCTGTAGTAAATTACCGTGGTAAGCAGTTATTAGATGGCGGGATTTCTGATCCGATTCCAGTTCGTAAAGCACAGGAAGATGGATTTAAAAAATCAGTCGTTATTTTAACGAGAAATCATGGTTATGCTAAGAAAAAATCAAAGTTTGGATGGGTGGCAGCGAAAGCTTATAAAAAATATCCGAACCTTGTTAATACGATGTTGAATCGTTATGAAGTGTATAATGAAACACTTCACTACATTGAAAAAGAAGAGCAAGCTGGGAACTTATTTGTTATTCGTCCAGAAGTACAGCTTCAAGTAGATCGTATGGAAAAAGATACAGCAAAACTACAAAATTTATATGAACAAGGCTATGAAGATGCAAAGAGACAGTTTGCAGATTTACAGTCGTTCTTGCAAAATTAAGTATGGGGCTGCGGAGAAGAATTTCTCCGCAGTCTTTTTATATTGCTACTTATACGTTACTTTTTAAAAATGTATGAATGTTTAAGTGTTTAAAGAGTTTGTAAAACATCGAGGGTTCTTATTGAGGAGAATTTATTTGAAGGATATTATGATGATGTAGCGCTACTAAACTATTAAATTTATGAGGTGATTGTTAATGAAAGGAAAAGTTTTTTCAATTACGACTTTAGTATTATTAGCAACATCAATCTCAACAAGTGCATTCTATCCAACTCTAAGCGGTCACAAAAGCGGTAACCTACTATCTTACAGAGCTCAAACTACTACGAATCAAAATGCATCTCGTTGTTCAGTAGCAATTTCTTTTATTAAATCAAATGGAAATAATTCATATATTGAAAGCGCTTCAGACAAATTAGGATCCCATGAATCTGGAAGAGCATTAAACGCAACTGTGAGTAATGGTGCATATAACGCTTTTGGTGCAAAAGGACTATACTCGGAGCATTATGCGAATGAGAATAATGACTATCAAGAAGATACACACAAAGGTACTTTTGATAGTAATGGTAACTTACGATTACAGTGGTAAAAAATATTAAACAGTTGTCTTTATAAATATTTGGATAAGGAGAAGGGGATGTTCATCATCTCCTTCTTATTTAAAAGGAGCACAGACATGTACCTAGCTTTTAAAAATATAAAAAGTAATAAACTGTTTTTCTTAATTCTTCTTATGTCATTTTTTATTTCTTTTCTTTCTATATCAGTAGCCGCGCTTTTAACAGAGTCTAAACGAAATTTTATAGCTGCCTTTCAAATTGGTTTTCCAGAAAAGAATCAAACGTTAACTGTTCCGATAGCGAATGAAACCGAATTGGAAACGATAATTCCCCTCATACAAGATACTTTTGTGAAAAGTGATATTTACGTAGAAAATTTAAAAGCATTGAATAGTTCAGGGGCAACAAAGATCATAGCTGTGAACTTAAAAGATGATTATTATTGGAAGCCATATATTTCTGAAGGACAATATTTTCATCGTGAAAATGTAAACGATATGGTTGTTGGCGATCAAACGAATGTAGAGGAGTTATATGAATTTGATGATACATATAAAAAAATAGGAACTATATCAAGAAAGGACAGTGACGTCGGTGTAGCAGGCATATACGTTCCACTTCAAAACTTACCTACTATATCTAAAAAAGGTATTATCGCGAGTAAACAATTACAATTAACAGTTGTTAATCCTACATCATCTATTCATAACGAAATAAAAAAGTTTATGGGTAGGAGTAAAGAAGTGCTTTCGGGAGATGTTCAAATACTGAATGAACGAAATCTTCAGGAACTAGATGTGACACATGTAGATCCAGCAAATAAGTATTACTATAAATTCATTCTTGTTGCAATTGTTTCTGGCATTTCTGCGGTTTTATTTTGGATTTATAAAAAAGAAAAAGAGATTTCATTAAAAAAAGCAGTAGGTGCTTCTAATATATCTATTTACTGCGAACTATATATTCAAATTTTGTTTATTTCTCTAGTAGCGATGTTCTTAGTTTTTATTACGTTAGAAATGTTTTCGGGAACAATTCATACTTATTTTCAGACATACTTAGTAAAACCGTTAACACTATATGTATTGATATGCAATGTTGTTTTTATAATTCTTCTTACAATTTGTGTTACTGTAATTCCAATCAAGCACATTATAAATATATATCCCGGAAAACATTTAAGAACGTAGGAGGTCTTCATGTTTTTTATATTTGATTCTATACGGTCTGTGAAAAAACGGTTGTTACCAAGTTTGATTATAGTAATTTCTTTAATTATTGCATTTTCTTCAGCAATAGAATTTGTTAGTAATCTTTCCGGATATCGAAAAATGATGACGATAGCAAATAATTTATCGACTCATAAAAATTTCTATGAACTTTATGCGACGCAAGATATAACATTGTTTAGCGAAGAAAAAGCGAAAAATGATTATCAACATTTCATGCAAGGGTTATCTAATACGATACCAATAACAAATAAAACAAATTATTTGTTCCGTAACTATTCACTTAGTTTAAAAGAAGAAAATGGAACGATAAAGACTCTTATTGTTGATAAAGATATTAATAAGTACTTTCATATACGAATTTCACAAGGAAGATATTTTGAGGAATCGGAATTTCATAAATCAGTATTTGATATTAGACCTGTTATATTAGGGGCTAATTATATAGGTAAGGTATCTATTGGTGATGTTATACCATCTGGAAAAATGAAGCTAAAAGTAATTGGCTTTTTAGAAAAAAATTCACCATTCACATATCCTCGAAGCGGTGAAATATCGGATAATCGTATTACATTATTAGATGACATGGCGATTTTACCAATTGGAACAGAAGAAATAGAGTTCTATAGTGCAGAACTTTTATACAATGGGTTAATTATAGAAACAAATGAGAAGATAAATATAAATGAATTTCAAAAGAAAGTATTAAAGGTAACAGAAGGTAAGGGTTATTCGTATTATGTTACAAATCCGAATAAATTGTTAGAAAATGAAAAACAAGGTATTGATAATATGTCATACCCCTTATTATTAAGCGGTACAGTCTTATTTTTTTCATTTCTATCTATCGTATTAACATCAATGGCAGCACTTTATATGGAGTGTAAAAATATTTCTATTAAATCAGCGTTAGGTGCAAGCACTTTTCAAATATGTCTTCCATTTATTATTGAGTATATGTTGCTATTCGTTTTATCGATATGTTTAGGAATAATGTATTTTCAATGGGAGAATAGCGGAGTAATTGAAATTCAGAAAGGGCTAGAAAATAGTATAGTATCTTTCTTTGGAACGTTAAAAGTCTCTATAGAATCATTGGTTGTTATAGGTGCTTTATCAATTATAATGATCTTCATTATATATGCAATCATTTATTTCACTGTATTAAAAATAAAAAAATATATATGAAAGAGGTGTTATAGATGATTAGGCTTGAAAATGTAGCGAAGTGCTTTGGACATAGTAATTTTAGTGCTTTAAAAGATATTAATCTTACAATAGAACAAGGCGAAATGATAGCTATTATGGGCCCCTCTGGTTCAGGGAAATCTACTCTTCTTAACATTATTGGCTTAATTGATAGCCCCTCTACTGGAAAGTATTTTTTAGATGGAATGGATACAAGTACATTAAAGGCAAACTATCATAAGTATAGAAATACGGAAGTGGGATTTGTGTTTCAGAACTTTTCGCTATTAGATGATTATACAGTTGTTGAAAATGTAATGCTTCCGCTTGTATATAGAAGAATTTCTCATAAGAAACGTATGCAAATTTCAAAAGAAATGCTGAAAATGGTAGGGATTGAGAGGCATATTAACAAATATCCTTACGAGTTATCAGGTGGAGAACAGCAAAGAACAGCAATAGCAAGGGCTTTAGCACAAGATACTAAAATTATCCTCGCTGATGAACCAACGGGTGCTCTTGATCAAGAAAACGGAAAGAAAATTATGAGCATCTTAAAAGAGATTCATAAACAAGGGAAAACGGTGCTAGTTGTAACACACGATCAAAAGGTAGCTGCATGCTGCCAGAGGACAATACGTATGCTTGATGGATGTATGGTATAATATGGATAAAAGTATGTGAAGAGGTGATACATATGGAAAATGTATATAAAGGGCTTAGACATACTGGATTTACTATGTTGCTTATCTTTGGTGGTGTATTTTTACTGCGCTGGTTTATTCATGATGAAATGCTATTGGATCAGCTTATTGGGTTGAGTGTAGGGATGGTAATGGTTGTTTCATCCGTTTTGATTCAAAAGTATAGTAAAGAATTACAAGTAAATGAGAAGTGTTAAAAGTAATTCGTATGATTGTTATAAAAGAAAAGTAGAGCATCTAATTTCGATGCTCTACTTTTCTTTTATAAATAAAAAATCCCTCTTTATGAGGGATTTTAATGTGGTAAGAAAATCAATTGATAAGCGAACAAGATTCCGAATACATACACAAGTGGGTGAACAGCACGGAATTTACCTTTTGCCACTTTCATAAGTGGGTATGAAATAAATCCAAGTGCGATACCTGTTGCGATACTTGATGTAAGTGGCATGCTTAAGATTACTAAGAATGCTGGGAATGCTTCATCAAATGCGTCCCAATCGATGTGGCGAACTGATCCCATCATAAGACTACCAACGATAATTAATGATGGTGCAGTAATAGCTGATACACCAGAAACGGCACTTACTAATGGTCCGAAGAATGCTGCTAGTGCGAATAGAACAGCTACTGTAACAGTTGTTAAACCAGTACGACCACCAGCTGCAACACCAGCAGATGATTCAATGTAAGCTGTTGATGGTGTTGTTCCGAACATAGAACCGATTGTTGCTGAGAATGAGTCAGATAGAAGAGCTCGTCCAGCTTTTGGAAGTTTTCCGTCTTTCATAAATCCACCTTGTTGAGCTACACCAAGTAATGTACCTGTTGTATCGAATAATGTAACAAGGAAGAATGAAAATACAACGCCGTATAATCCGTAGTTAATTACATCAGATACAGCAGTAATTGGATTTGAAACGATAATTCCTTCTGGTAATCCAGGCATTGATGTAACACCGTTTGAAAATGTTAATTGTCCTGTGAAGAAAGCAATAATACCAGTTAATAGCATGCCAATAAATAGTGCGCCATTTACATTTAAAGACATAAGGACGATTGTAATTCCAAGTCCAGCTAATGCTAGTAGTACTGGAGCAGAGTGAAGATCACCAAGTCCAACTAAGTTTGCTTCATTTTTTGTAACGATACCTGTTAAACGTAAACCGATAAAGGCGATGAAAAGACCGATACCAGCAGTAATTGCATGTTTTAAGTTTTCAGGAATTGCTTCCATTAATTTTGTACGGAAAGATGTGAATGATAACAAAATTAAAATCATACCTGCTACGAATACAGCAGAGAATGCAATTGCGAAAGTCATGCCTTCATGAGCTTTTACAACAGAGTAAGAGAAGTAAGCATTTAATCCCATACCTGGTGCAATTGCGATTGGTAAATTTGTAAAGATTGCCATAAATAATGTTCCGACAACAGCAGCGATAATTGTTGCTGTAAATGCTTGTTCAAATGGAACTCCTGCATCCCCAAGGATGACAGGGTTTACGACAATGATATATGCCATTGTTAAGAAGGTAATAATACCTGCCATAATTTCAGTTTTAATAGAAGTTTTATGTTTTGAAAGGTTAAACATATAAACATCCTTTCTGTTTACGAATAATTTTCACAACAGTTATATATAATATTCGTTTTTTAACTATTTTGCAATAGTTTTGCATAAAAAGTTTACAATAATTCATATTTTGTGTCTTAAATTCGAATATTAATCGTAAAGTGACGTGTGAATTTCAGTTTTTATTGTGCGCATATTATAAGGAAAAGGAGTTGAAAGAAGCTATGCCGCAGCAAAAAAACTTTGTAACAATGCCAGCGCAACATCAAAATAAACAACCAGGTATTGAATCGTTAATGAACCCTCTACCGCAGTTTGAAGATCCAAACTATAAAGGAAGCGAAAAATTAAAAGGAAAGAATGTATTAATTACAGGGGGAGATAGTGGAATTGGACGTGCTGTTTCTATCGCTTTTGCGAAAGAGGGAGCGAATATTGCGATTGCGTATTTAGATGAAGATGGAGATGCAAATGAGACGAAGCAACGTGTAGAACAAGAAGGTGTAAAGTGTGTGTTGTTACCAGGTGATTTAAGTGATGAACAGCAGTGTAAAAATATTGTAGAAGAGACCGTCAAGCAACTAGGTAGTGTAAATGTTTTAGTAAATAATGTCGCGCAGCAATATCCGCAGCAAGGGCTAGAATATATTACAGCAGAACAGTTAGAAAAGACTTTTCGTATTAATATTTTTTCTTATTTTCACGTTACGAAAGCAGCACTTTCTCATTTAAAGCAAGGGGATGTTATTATAAATACGGCGTCTATCGTTGCGTATGAAGGAAATGAAACTTTAATTGATTACTCGGCAACGAAAGGAGCAATCGTAGCTTTTACAAGGTCACTTTCCCAATCGTTAGTGCAGAAAGGGATTCGTGTAAATGGTGTTGCGCCCGGGCCAATTTGGACACCACTTATTCCATCAAGCTTTGATGAGAAAAAAGTTGCTCAGTTCGGGAGCAATGTTCCGATGCAAAGGCCTGGTCAACCGTATGAATTAGCGCCAGCATACGTATACTTAGCGTCTGGCGATTCATCCTATGTTACTGGGCAGATGATACATGTAAATGGAGGCGTTATTGTAAATGGATAGTTTTCATTTATAAGAGCAAAGTAAAGTTAATTCCACTTATTATAGTGAGCGCTAGGGGAGAGAGATAGATGAGAAAATTATGTTTCGTCATACTATTATTTTTCATCCTACCGGTTAGTGCCTTTGCTGATACAGATCATCTAATATTAGTGAACCTTACGACAAACCAATTATCTTTTTTTGAAAATGGAAATTATACAAAAACATTCCCCGTAACAACTGGAAGAGATCGTACCCCTACGCCTGAAGGTAATTTTTGTATTATAACTAAATATAAAAATAAAGAATACCATCGAAAAAAAATAGCTGGTGGTGCACCGAATAACCCTCTTGGTACGAGATGGCTTGGACTAGATAAAAATGAATATGCGATTCACGGGACAAATCGAGAATGGACAATTGGAAGTAGGGAATCAAATGGTTGTATTCGTATGCATGACAGAGATATACAGTGGCTATATGACCGAGTCCAATTACAAACAAAAGTAATCATTTCCCGTTTTCATACGAGCCCTGAATATGAAGCGAATAAGCTTGGTTACCGAGTTGTGAGCTGGAATGGTCGTAAAGTAGAGGAAGAGCAAATTGGCGTGCTTACGTTAGTAGACCGTGCCGATATATATTGGCAAGAACCAAATGGGCAGTTAACGAAGGTGAAAACGGTATTGCCGAATGAAAGATATCCAGTGTATTCAAAACGAAAAGATGGAATATATTATATAGGAAACAATTTGTATATTGTGGATGAAACAGGAGAAAAAATTCGTTATGAGCAAATTCCTTCTTCGGTTTTAAGTAATATATATAAAAGGAAATATAATGTTCCGTAATGGCTACCGTATTATAGACGGTAGCTTATTTCTACTTTGAGTTTAACTGCAACTATTGGATTTTGCTGAATATAATACAGTACAGATAGGGGGCGGTTACATTATGAAAAGTGAATTTGCTTTTAAAGTTTTCTTAGTAACGACCTGTTTATTTATCGTGTATTTGTATGCATTTCTCGTTTTTTCTTTTTATGTTCCGTATGTTGATTTAATATTGTTCTTCGGATTTATTTTGGCATTTGTGAAAGCAAGAGAAGGTGAGAAGAGTATATATCGGCGCATTACCCTATGCGGGACAGCTATTCTCGTTATTGTGTACTTTTTTATGATGCATGATTTTTGGAGGGGGATGTAAAAAAGCATACGATTATTCGTATGCTTTTACATCTGTTAATGATGGAAGAGAGGAAATGGCTCCGTAATTTGTACATGTGAGAGCACCTACTTTATTTGCAAAGGAGATAAACGTTGTTAAATCTTCAAAATTATGAGGAAACATTTGTTCACTTTTAGCAATTTGGTATAACATCGCTCCAACGAAAGCATCACCAGCACCAGTAGTATCAACTTGTTGAATAGAGATAGAAGGTACAATCGTTTGCTTATCCTTTGTTGCAAGAAGAGTACCGTCTTTTCCGAGTGTAATAGCTACGGCTTTCGCACCGTGATTTAATAATTTGAGTGCAGATTGTTGTAAATCACTTTCTTTAGAAAGCATAATCGCTTCTTCTTGACTTACTTTTACAAAATGAGCATGTTTTATAAAAGTTAAGCAATCTTGAATAAATTGTTCGGTATTTGTAATGAGCGCATTTCGGTAATTTGGATCAAAAGAAATAAACTGGCCACTTTCTCTTGCATGCTGTAGAAGTTGAAAATACGTGTCTTTTAACGGGCTGGACAATAAAGCTGTCGCTGAACCAAAATGGATTAAATCATTCATTTTTATTTTTGATAAATCAATGCTATTGAAATGATATTCACCGTCTGCGCCACGCATAAAGGTAAAATCGCGCTCACCATTTTGGTCGATAGATACGAATGCAAGTGTGGTTTGTTTATCCTTGATGAGCATGGAAGTGTCCACATGTGCATGTTGTAAAGTTTGTTCAAGAAATTCACCAAATGGATCGTTTCCTACTTGTCCCATAAATGTAGCGTGTCCACCTAATTTTGTAATAGCAGCAGCAACGTTAGCAGGTGCTCCACCAGCCTTTTTCTCGAAATCTGAACCGTTTACTAAAGAAACATTGGTATTTCGGCAAACGAAATCAATTAATAGTTCACCGATACAAAAGACATTTCTCATACAATCCCTCTTTTCAGCTTATATTGTGTAATGATAAAGTTTAGTTTTGCATCTGAAAAGATTGCTATATGATGTTTCAAGTCTTTTCGAGGAAAAACTCGAGATGTAAAGACTGTTGAACCATCGTATAAGAAAATTTCCACGATGCTTGTATCTACAAATATTTGTAGTTCTATCGTATCTTGAATATTAATTTTTTTATAGCGTTCATAACCATATTCTCCGCCAAATTGATGGCAGAAGTTGCTCCTGTCTATAGAAATAGTACCTTCTTTCCGATTAAATGTAATTGGAAAACATTCCTCTTCATTATGGAAAAGAGAAAGTCCGAATAGGTTTGCATTCTCTGTTTTGAGAGTGACAATTAATTCATAAGAATCTTTATGATCAAGTGTTGATAATATATTTAATCCAGCTTTTATATCTCCTGAAATTTCTTTTTTTGTTGTTCGTAGTTTTGCTAGTTCTGAAACTGGTTTTTGTTTTAATATGTTGTCCTCTAATGTTAATTCACGTGGAAGCGTTAAACAATGAGCCCACATATAATCATCAGAAGGATATGCGATTTCACTCGATCCTGCCCAAGCAAACAATAGGCGGCGACTAGTAGAGTCTTTTAGAGTTTGAGGGGCATAAAAATCGAATCCTTTATCAACCTCGTAATATGAATCAACATGGAAATGTAAATTTTCAATATCGAAATGTCCTATAGCATAAACAACATTGTATACATTTTGGAAATTTTCTTCTTCTTTTTCAATTCCTTGAGGTGAAAAGAGAAGTACATCTTTCCCCGATAATTGGAAGTAATCGGGGCATTCCCACATGAATCCAAATTCTTTTAAGTTTGTTGTAATTTCACCTTGGAAATTCCAATTGTATAGGTCTTGTGACTTATATAGTAAAAGAGTTCCAGTTTTATTTTTGCGTTGTGCACCGAGTAACATATAGTATATATCGTTATGTTTCCATACTTTTGGATCACGCACATGCTTTGTATATCCGTCAGGGATCACATCAATAATAGGATTATTACTATATTTCGTCATCGTATATTGAGAATCCATTATTACCATACATTGTTTTGCATCACGGGAATTATCAGATTTTTTTATATTTCCTGTATACAGTAAGTGAAGAAGTCCGTCTTTTACGATAGCGCTCCCAGAATATGCACCGTGCGATTCATAGCTTTCAGTAGGTATGATAGCTACAGGCATACGCTCCCAGTTAATAAGATCTTTTGATTTCACATGCCCCCAATGCTTCATTCCATGGATGGGGCCAAATGGATACCACTGATAAAAAACATGATATTCATCATTGTAGTATGATACACCGTTAGGATCATTCATTAGTCCAAAAGATGGATGGATATGATAAATTGGTTTCCATGAATCTTGGTTTGCAATTTCATATAAAGAATGTAATTCGTCTTTATCAGATTGCAATATTGTTTTATATTTTGACATAGGTTTTCCCCTCGCTATTGTTTACTTTCTTTATATAAAATGAATGTGGCAACAAAAGCAGTGATAATTGCAATAGAGAATCCAATTATATAGTGAATCATATTCATTATGCCAAGAGGTGCAACAATTGTAAGCATTGGAATACCTGTTAAACCATATGCATTAGTCGCTACTTGCATCCAAACAACGTAAGCGCCACCAATTGCCCCACCAATAGCTGCTGCAATAAATGGTTTACCAAGTTTTAAATTGACCCCAAAAATAGCTGGTTCTGTAATTCCTAAAAATGCTGAAGCTGCTGCTGGAATTGCAATTTCTTTCGTTTTTTTGTTTTTTGTTTTGAAATAAACCGCTAAAGTAGCTCCACCTTGAGCAACGTTCGCCATTGACCAAATAGGGAGTAAGAAATTGACACCGATATCTTTATTTGCGAGTAAGCCTGCTTCAATAGCATGGAAGCTATGATGTAAGCCAGTAAGAACAATTGTTGAATATAGCCCACCGAATATAAGACCAGCTACTGGTCCTGCAAATTGATAAATTGTATTTAAAAGGTACGTAATGCCGTCACCAATTTTATATCCAATTGGTCCAATAATAATAAGTGATAAAAAGCCAGTTATAATAATCGTTAAGAATGGTGTAACTAATAAATCTAAAGAGTTCGGAACGCGTTTTCGAAGTTCTTTTTCAATTGTACTCATGACATATACGCATAACAGAATTGGTAAAACAGTGCCTTGATAGCCAATCATATCAATATTCATACCAAGAAAATGTAAAACAGTGGGTTTTGCATTTGAAAGAGTCCAAGGATTCGTTAAGCTTGGGTGAGTTAATATACCACCAACAACTGCACCTAAGAAAATGTTTCCACCAAATTCTTTAGCGGCACTAACCCCAATTAAAATAGGTAAAATAATGAAAGCTGCACTTGAGAACATATCAAGTAATTGGATAAGTGAGTGATCACCAGGAACTAATTTAAACGCTTTCAACATTCCGAGTAATCCCATAAGTAAACCGCTTGCGACGATAGCTGGAATAATTGGAACGAAAATATTAGATAATGTCTTTGCTAAGCGAGCGATAGGGTTCATTTTTTTCTTAGATATATCATTTGATGTTGTAGAATCCAGTTCAGCTATTCCGATTAGTTTAGAAAACTCATCATATACTTTGTTTACTATGCCAGTTCCAAAAATAATCTGGTATTGTTCAGTCGTTGCAAAAGCACCTTTCACTTCATCGATGTTTTCGATTTCGGAAGCGTTTATTTTTGTTTCATCTTTTAGTACAAGACGAAGGCGAGTAGCACAATGCGTAGCGCGAACAATGTTTTCCTTTCCACCGATGTTTTGTAATACTTGTGTTGCAATTTGTTTCATATTCATAAAAATTCCCCCTTACTATATTTTTATGGAACCGGTTCCGTGAACGGTTAAAATAAAAAACAGGGAATTGATGTGAAGAATCCTGTTTTTTAATGTGGAACCGGTTTTATTTTTATTATAGAGTGCCTTTAAATTTTGTCAACGCTTTCTTGGATTTTTAATGTATAACGAGAGTGTAATATTTTTGGTATAGTTTTATTTTCGACAAGCTGTGAAAGAGAAGTGGCAGCAAGCTTTCCAGCATACTCATAGTCAAATGCAATTGTCGTTAAGCTAGGATGTACCATTTCTGAAATATCATATCCCCCAAATCCTGTTACAGAAATATCATTTGGTACAGAAAGAGAATGGGAGTGAATGACTTTCATTGCCCCAAGTGCGATGTTATCAGTAGCACATACGATAAGCGTTGGACGGTTATTACTTAAAATATGTTGTACTTGTTTCATGGCATCTTCTATTTGGAAAGATGTTTCGTAATAACAAACATTGCAAGTTGGTTCTAAATTTTCAATGGCTTTTTGAAAACCGTTTTTTCGATTTATACCAACAGAAATATCATCTCTTTCTACTCCTAAATAGGCGATATTTCTATGCCCTTGTGATAATACGTATGCTCCTAACTCATAAGCTGCATCATAATCATCATGAACGAGGCAATATTGATCTTTATATTCTTGCCCAACGAATAAAATAGGGATATTTGAATTAGCAATAATTTGTTGATGCTTATTTGTTAAAGTTTTTGTTAATAAAATAATGCCAGCTACCCTTTGTTTTATAAAGTTTTCCATTGCTTGTATTTCAGTTTCAATTGTTTGATTTGCATTTGCTACAAGCATTTGATAATTATTTTCCTGTAACGTATTATCAATCCCAATAAGAGTTTTCATTGTAGCGAAGGAGTCTAATCGGGGGATAATAACACCAATTAAATTTGTTGTTTTTGCTTTTAAGCTTTGAGCAAATGTATTGGGAGAGAAATTTGTTTCCTGAATAATACTTTCAATTTTAAGTTTTGTTTTATCACTTACGTATCCACCGTTTAAGTAACGAGAAACTGTGCTTTTTGCAACTCCAGCCAATTTGGCGATATCTGCAATAGTTTTAGTCATATTATTTCACCTTCATATTCATAAAAATATTAATTTTATTATAGGGAGAATTGAAGAGGACGTAAACAAAAAGGGGAAAAGAAAAAACCACCTCACGTATATGAGGTGGAATATGTGTTAAAATCTTGGCTTAAATGTATGACAACAAGTTTCTACACTTGTTGCTACAGAACTTTCTAGCGTCTCGTTTGTTAAAACTGCATTTGTATACGATTCATTTTCAGTTTGACCCGTTTCATCTGCATCTGGCTGAACGATAATCGCACTGGCTTGACAAAAGTTACCTTGTCCCCAAAATGAGCAATTGGAAACAGAGCATCTTACTTCTGGCATAAAACCCCCTCCTTATACATTAGTTTGGGACTTTATGCCCATTTCATGTGTAGAAGGAGTTTCCTTTTCTCGTTATTTTTTCGTTTGTTCAAACCATTCTTTGAACTTTTCTTTTGACTGTTCTCCGCTAATACGGCTTACTTCTTTACCATCTTTAAAATGAATAATTGTAGGTGTGCCTTTAATATCATACTTATCCCAAGGCTCGTTTAAATTTTCAATATCAATTACTTTCATATCAACATTTAAATCTTTCGCTAAAGGTACGACAATAGGAGAGATCTTTTGGCAATGAACGCAAGAGGTTTGATAAAAGTAAATCGTTTGTTCTTTTTTATCTTCTATATTTTTATTGAGATCTTCAAGAGAAATTTTATTTGAGTAGTAATCTTTTTCATTTGTCGATGCATTTTTCTTTTCCATTTGTGTTACAGCAAAGATTGCCGCAAATAAGACGATAATAATACCGCCAAATATAAGCATTTTTTTCATTCTTTCATCTCCTTATTTGTTTTTGATGACAATAAAGCTACAAACAGCGATTGTAATAAAGCCGATAAGTGCTAAAAACGGGATTGTAATAAAACCAAACCAGTTTATGTATTCTCCCGTACATGGTACACGGCCGCAAGCAGCCCCTGCAGCTGAAAATGCTGCGACTTTTTGAATTGCATAGTGATATAAAGAAATACAAGCACCAATACTTGCGATTGGTAAAGAATAACTTGCGATGCGATAATCTTTTTTTACTACAGCGATACCGAGCCATAAAACGAATGGATACATGAAAATACGTTGATACCAACAAAGGACACAAGGTTCAAATTTCATGATTTCGGAAAAGTACAGACTTCCTAGTGTAGCAATAAAAGAAGCTCCCCACGCGGTAAGTAAAGCATATTCTTGCTTTTTTTCTCGTCCCATATTTTATACCTCTCTTATAATAGTTACATACTAAATTATAGTATGAAGTAGTACAGAAAAGAAAGAAAAAATATGTTTATCAATAAAAGTTTTATAAGGGGAAACTTTTATTGATATAAATATTTTAAAAAAGCGCCATTCTCCGAAAGAGAATAGCGCTATATTTTACATTTGAATTTGCTCTACTTCTTCTATATGTGACTTTTGGGATGCGTGGTCAATATATTGGAATAGGAGCTGCAATTGTTTATCAACTTCTGGCAGTTCTTTACTGTATTGATAAGCGTGTAAAAAATGTTCAATACGCTTAGAAAATAATTGATCGTTCGTTTGAACCATAAGAACGAGTAATTTATCCCAATTACAGCAATACGTGTAATAGAGAGCTTTATCATAGTCGTTATATGTTTGCACTGTGTACCCTCCTTACTGAGGAGTTATATATAGTGTGTGACAAGCAAGGAGAAATACACTTGAAAGAATTTGTTAAGAAAAAAAGCGAATGAAAAGAAAAAACGAGGAATGTCCCCGTTTTTAAGCTTTTGGCATTGGCGTAGGTGTTGGCTTGCCGTAGCCCTCTTTATATTTATTGTCGATATAGTTACGAATTTCGAGCGTTGATTTTCCTTTTTGTTTCATGGAAGCAGATTCAACTGCGATTTCTAAGCAATTGACGCAAGTCGTTGCGTGGGAATCCCAAACAACTTCACCGTTCTTTTTAATTTCACGAATAAAGCAGTTTTTATTATTTTTATGTCCTACACTATCACCACAACCGCAGTAACATGGAATCCAATCTAATAGTTCTGCATTTTGTCCAGCGACAGTGTAGATATCTTTCATTTGTGGATCAAGCTTGTCTAAGAAGGTAGGAAGTGTGTCGACTCCTTTTGTTTTTTCTTGAATATCAGCTTGCTGAGTATGCGATGCGTGTTCATGTTCTTCCTTTGATTCAGATGATTTTTTTTCATTTGTACTATTAGCTCCGCATCCAGCAAGAATTAAACTCAGTACTGCAAGTAAAGAAAATACATATTTTTTCATACGCTTGTCCCCTTTACAAATGTATTACTCAAATTGTATCAAAGATTACGGTGTATCGGTTGAAGATTTTTTCGACTGATTTTTGAAGCGCCATCGTAGTGAATGAAATAGAAATAAAATTGGGATATAGGCGTATACAATATATAAACCAGCTTGAGATAGTACCGTATTTAATGTATTGATACTTTCACGGTTTGTGAAAAATAAGGAAGCTGTAAAAACCATGAAAATAAAAAATGGTAATGTGAGTTTAAAGGGAATATGGAATGAACGCTTCATCGTTTGACATGATGACCAAATGGTTAAGCAAAGGTTTGGCAAAATAATTAAAAACCAAACAAAAATAATAATGTATTCAAAGCGTTGAATAAAAGGAACCTTAATAATTTTTAACATTGTTAAAGTAGGCCAAATCGTGTGATTTAATTGCCCCTCGCTGTAATACATAAAAGATACGATGGCTAAAATCACGTAGATTAAGGTAGTAAAAGCAGTTCCGGCATGGGCCCATCTTTTTAAGGATTTTCCTTTTTCAATAAATGGATAGAAGATTAGGATTGCTTCAAAACCAAGAAATTCTAAAGCAGAGTGTTTTGCTGATATGAGCATGTCAAAAGGTGAATGTGTAAAAATAGGTAAAATATTACGGAAATGTGCATATTTCAGCGGATAAACTAAAAAGAACACAACGAAAATAGGAAGCACAATGCCCCAAAAGCATATCCCTGTTACAGAGCGGAACCCGCCTTTTATAATATAGTAAGTCACTAATAAAAACATAAGGGTAAGTTTCCATAATTTAATAGTAGGGAAAATCCAAACTTGTATTACTTCCATATATGTACGAAGAACAGTAAGGCAGAATAATAAGCAATAAAGAGTAAAAATTACGGAAAATATAGAACCCATCCATTTTCCAAAGGTCGTCGTATGAATGCTAATCAAATCTCCATCTTTTTCTAACATTTTTAGCATGCAAAACAGTACAATGTGAGTTGCAATGCCTGCTATGATTAGAGAAATCCAAGCATCATAACCAGCATTTTTTAAAATTACACGTTGATATCCGAGAATTCCTATACCGATTTGGAGAGAATGCAATAAAATAAATGCAAAATATGGAGAGACAGTTTTTGTTTTATTCATTGTATTCATTGCTTATTTCACCTCACTATTCCCCGATTCCAGATTGTACAATGTTAATGTCTAGATTTATATCCACAGCTACATTCGGATACATATTTCGAATTTGGTTTATATTCCATTTTCTCGTATGACTTCTAATTTCATCGCGTATTCCTAAAGGATCAATTTTCTTTTGTTGAAATTGTTTTATTAATTTTTCACAGTCTTGTTCAACATTTCTTTCAATTTGTTTTTTTATATAATTGATATTTGTTTTTTTTCTTAAATCAATCCAAGTAGGAGAGTTTTTAATTAATCCATTTAGTTTCAAATGAATTTTCACTTTTGGTATGTCACCAGTTTGATCTATATCATACTTGCTTTCCCCAGCTAAGTTTTGTATGACCACCATGCCTTTATGCTTATCTTTTTTTATCGCCGCTTCGTAACGCCCATTTTTTGTAGGATTAATAAGCAATTTTGCTAAAACAGAATGTCTTTTATCTGTATACATAATGACTTTATCACCTTTTAAAAAAGCAAGTCCTTTAACAGCGACGGAATGATTATCGCCCATTTTTATATAAGGGATATAGGCATCACATACAGAAGAGTAGTAATTATATAAAAAAATGTTTAATGCAGTTTGTGGAATGTTTTCATTTCTTATATTTTGCTCGAGTAAATCAGCAATATATAATGATCCATTTTGTTTGCCATAATTTAAAAGCTCTTCAGCTGATCCATCTACAATTGCTAGTTGTACATCACGCCCGATATTTGGATCACGTTGTAAGTTAGTAATAATTTCCCCCATTCCTTGTTCTCCTAAATCTTTCCCAAATAGAACGACACGCATTTGACCTACAACAACATTGTGAGGTGATTTCGCATTTAATCGTGAAGCGATGGTTTCAAGTGAACGGGCAGATGTTGATTGAGTTTCTGGTTTAGACTTTACACCATGTGTATACTCTGGAAATAAGATCGTTCCTTGGAAGTTTTTGTTTTTTTTTATGTCAAATCCAGCAACATGAATAATACGTTGCGTATCCACTACATACGTTTGTGTACAGCCAGTTTGTATAACAAAAAAGATTATAATAAGGAACAGTAAGAGTTTTTTCATTCATTATCACCATCACGTTTTTGCTTCGCTTTGTTTGGGTTATAGCGCCATTTAGATCTTGGTCTAAGGAAAGAAGGCCTTTGTGCAGTTTGGCTAAACGGTAAACGGAGAAAACCTTCCGCTGTACCTAAACCACGAAATGGATATAAAGGTAATAAATAAGGCGATCCAAGTGATTTTAATTTAATTAAATGAGCTAAAATGAATACAAATCCGACAATAAGGCCTAATCCTCCGAATGCACCGGCTAAAAGAATAAGCGGAAAGCGTAATAACCGGATAGTAGAAGACATTTTTACAGTCGGTGTTGTGAAAGATGCAAGAGCGGATAAAGCAACTGCAATTAATAAAATCGTACTTGTTAAAGCGGCTTCAACAGATGCTTGGCCAATTACAATCCCGCCAACAATACCAATTGTTTGTCCGACTTTTGTCGGTAAACGTGCTCCCGCTTCACGAAGCAATTCGATTGTAATTTCTAAAAAGAGTGCTTCTAGAATAGGCGGGAAAGGTACGTTCGCTCTCGAGAAAATAATAGGTCCTAGTAAATCAGCAGGAATCATTTGATAATGATATGTTAAAGCCGCTGTATAAATAGCGGAGGAAAAAAGAGAAAATATAGCTCCGAAAAAACGAATAACGCGAAAGAACGATCCAATCATCCACGGTAAATAATAATCTTCTGGTGAAATGAAAAAATCTAGTAACGTTGTCGGTCCTGATAAAGCATATGGAGAGCCATCTGTTAAAATTAAAACTTCCCCGTTAATTAATGCAAATACTGCTCGATCTAATCGTTCTGTAGGTAATAGAACAGGGAACGGTGAATTGCTATTATCACTAATAAATTGCTCAATCATAGTCGAATCAAATGGTACATCAAAGTCAATGTCTTCTAGTCGTTGTATTGCAGTGTTGATAAATTGTTCATTTGTAACCCCTTCAATATAAGCAACTGCTACTTTCGTTTTTGACATAGATCCAACGATGACTTCTTTGAAAATGAGTTGCTCCGTTACAATATTTCGGCGCAATAAGTGTATATTTGTATCAAGGTTTTCAACGAAACCGATCTTAGGTCCAATTACGCTATACTCATTTTCTGTATCGTTATATAATCGTGTTCCTAAAACAGTACTTTCGGCACGAATTAAAGCATATTGATCAGGATTCGAATTGCTTTTTAATCGTACTAAAATATATCCACCTAATAATTTCTCACGAATATCATCAATAGAGGGAGAGATAATAATATCTTCAATGGAGACAATATTACATAGGTCAGAGATATTTTGAATATGTTCTGATTCCTTTTTCATAGGAGTTAAAATAAACTGTTTAATAATAAGTGCTTCCACGACAGATTTATAATAAAACAAGCATAACGTTTCATCTTCAAGTACGTTATAAGAGACAAAATCGCTAGATTCTTTCATGGTTTTTATAAATTCTGGAATAGAACAAATTGTTTTTGTACTAGTCTTTTTGGATTTCTTAGATGATAAACCGAACATTTTCTCACCCCTAACATATATCATGTACTTGTGTTAGTTTTTGGGAAAGACGGGAATTTATACTTGAAAATTGAAAGTTCATAAAGAAAAGGAAGAGTATTGAAAATCTCTTCCTTTTTGGCGTATTAAGTTGTTTTCTTTTCCTTAATAGACTTTACTAATTTAATCATTTCAGTTCGTATATCTTCTTTTTTTACATTTAATTTTTCGGCAATCTGTTTAATATCCATTCCGTCTTTTTTCATTTTTAGTACATCGTCAAGAGGGGTATTACTTTTTTGAGAGATGATTGTTAATACTGTGAGCTGACGTAATCCGATATTGTATTCTTTCATTTTTTGTTTTAGTCCGTCTGGTGTAGATTTTTGCATATTTGCTAATTGTTGCAGTAGTGCTTTTTTCGTTTCTTTATTCATATGATGCTTTTTCAACTTACTTGGATCTACGCCGAAATGCTCGGCTGTTTTCTCCCAAGATTTATTTTGTTTATAGTAAGCTAAAACGTCTTTTATTTCTTTTTTACTCATTCTTGCAATGTGAGCAGCTTTCCAAATTTCATGTTTGTTATAGCCGAGTTTTTCGAGCGACTGCATTTCTTCTTCTGAAACTGGTTTATGATGATGGAATGTTACTTCTTTTGGCGTAGCAGCGTAAGTAGGGAGGACGGCTGCTCCGAATAATAATGCTGCCATGGTCATACTTACTGCAATTTTTTTGTACATATAAATTCCTCCTAGATGGATAATGTGGAAAACTGTACACATATCATTTCCATAAAATGTGAAATGCTTGTGAACAAATCAAGTTTTTTTATTCACAAGTATGAAATGATGTTTTTGGAAGTTTTCCAACATAAAACATTGATTAATAGTAAAAAACTAAGGTATAATCGAAATTGAAAATCAATATCAATAATAAACGTATACATATAGATAAAAATAAGGGAGAGAAAAATATGACTACATATACTTCCATCGCAAATGTGATTAAAGAAAGACGTTCTGTTCGTACATTTACAGATAAAGCAGTAGACAAAGAGTTATTAATTGAACTATTAAACGACGCAACGTGGGCACCGAATCATAAACACCGTGAACCATGGAATTGTAAATTATACATTGGAGAAGGCCGTCAGAAGTTAGTAGACGCAGTATTAAACTCTTTCACAGAAGAAGAAAGAGCGAAACGCGGTAAAATTTTATCTGATCGTTTCTTAAGCACACCTGCACAAATCGTTGTATATATAAATGAAGACCCGCGTCAAATTCAACGTGACGAAGATTACGCTGCAACATGTGCATTTATGCAAAACTTCCAGCTTCTTGCTTGGGAACGCGGTTTAGGTTGCGTTTGGAAATCAGGCGGATTAAACTACAATCCATTATTTATAGAAGGACTTGGTTTAACAAGAGGTCAACGCATCGTTGGAATTCTTCACCTTGGCTATTTCGATAAAGCACCAGAAGGAAAAGCTCGTACGCCGATTACGGAGAAGATGGAGATTATTGAAGGTTAATAGATGAGACATTCTCGTTTTTTATGAGGATGTCTTTTTATTATGCAATCAATCCTCATGAAAGCTTGTTCCTCATCATACACTTTCTTAAGGGAAAGTGTAAGGAGGGAAAATAATGAGAGCAAGTGACGATAAAGCACTGCAATATGCGATTGCGGAAATTACGGAAATTGCGACTGGATTTGGGCTTGATTTTTATCCGATGCGTTATGAAATATGTCCAGCGGAAATTATTTATACATTTGGTGCATATGGGATGCCGACGCGGTTTTCACATTGGAGTTTTGGAAAACAGTTTTTCAGAATGAAATTACAATATGATTTAGGTCTTAGTAAAATATACGAACTCGTTATTAACTCTGACCCATGTTATGCCTTTTTATTAGATACGAACTCGTTAATTCAAAATAAATTAATTGTAGCGCACGTTTTAGCACACTGTGATTTCTTTAAAAATAATATTCGTTTTTCAAATACGAAACGAGATATGGTAGAAAGTATGTCAGCAACAGCTGAACGGGTGAAAGCATATGAGCATAAGTACGGAAAGGCAGAGGTAGAAACATTTTTGGATGCCGTACTTGCCATTCAAGAGCATATTGACCCGTCGCTCATGCGTCCGAAACTGGCGTGGGGTATTGATGATTTAGAAGAAGAAGTAGAAAAGAAAAAGGCATCACAATACGATGACCTATGGAATTTAGATGATCGAAATAAAAAAAGGGAACGATCCAACATACGCAAAAAGAAGAAAATTCCGCCGCAACCAGAGAAAGACTTGCTCCTCTTTATTGAAGAATATAGCCGTGAGCTAGAAGATTGGCAGCGAGACATATTAACGATGATGCGTGAGGAAATGTTATATTTCTGGCCGCAGCTTGAAACGAAGATTATGAATGAAGGCTGGGCATCATACTGGCATCAACGTATACTTCGTGAAATGGACTTAACATCTGATGAAGCAATCGAATTTGCGAAATTAAATGCAGGTGTCGTTCAGCCATCAAAAACGAGCATTAATCCATACTACCTCGGTATTAAAATGTTTGAAGATATTGAAGAACGCTACAACAACCCGACAGAAGAAATGAAACGAAGAGGCGTCAAACCAGGATCTGGTCGTGACAAAATCTTTGAAGTACGCGAAATCGAATGGGACGTATCGTTCTTAAGAAACTACTTAAATAAAGATCTCGTAATGAGAGAAGATATGTACTTATTCCAGCGCCAAGGAAAAGAATATAAAGTAATAGATAAAGAGTGGGAACATGTACGTGATCAGCTCGTAAATATGCGTACAAATGGCGGATTCCCGTACTTAGTAGTAGAAGACGGGGACTATTTAAAGAACGGAGAGTTGTACATTAAACATAGTTACGAAGGAATCGAGCTTGATTTAAAATACTTAGAAAAAGTATTGCCATATCTTCATCAATTATGGGGAAGAACAGTGCATATGGAGTCGATTGTCGAGAGTAAGGGCGTTGTGTTTTCTTATGATGGGAAGATGGTGCATCGGAAGTATGTGTGATGAAAAGAACGGACATAGCATTCTATGTCCGTTCTTTTTTATTTGAAAAAAGGTAAAATATGCCATTCTTAAAAAAAGGGAGTTACATAGAGAAATGGAGCGAATCAAATGAGCAAAATAGGGGTATGTAAGGTTGATATTACGCCGCCTGTCGGTATTGATTTTGTTGGATACCATAGAGAGACAGGAATAAATAATATTGAAGAGCGTATTTATGGGACAGTTTTTGTATTTGAAAAAGATGAAATGAAAACTGTGTTTATAAGTATTGATAATATTGGAATGTTAGTAGAAGATACGAATATCATTCGTGAGCGAGTAGCGAGTAAGCTTTACGTGCCATTTGAGCGAATAACAGTTGTTTATACACATACACACTCTGGTCCAGAAACTGTTGGTGAGCAACCTTTAATAAAGTCGTATAAAACGATTGTAGTAAATAATGTAGTGCAAGGTGCTGTTACTGCGAATGACAACTTGAAGCTATGTGAAGTTGGCTGGGGTGTTACGACAGGTGATATTGGGATAAACCGAAGAGAGAGAACATCTGATGGAAGAGCAAAGATGGGAACAAATATAGAGGGCGTTGTAGATAAACGAATTGGCATGTTAGCAATAAGAAATGCTGAAACGAAGGAGCTATTTGGTATTGTAGTATTTTGTACTGCGCATCCGAATGTTTTAAAAGGTGATAGCGATGTATTATCAGCGGATTATCCTGGAATGACGAGGGAGATTCTTGAGAAGATCATAAACTGTCCTGTTATTATTGTGCAAGGAGCTGCTGGTAATGTAAATGCGAAGTATCGCGGTTCAAGGGAAGCATTAACACAAATGGCTTACACACTTAGTGGACATGTATTAACGATGTTGCCAACAGTTACATATAGATCAATTGTAAATTTAAGAACAGTTTCGAGTATGGTGCAAATGAAGTTGAAAGATATTCCTGAAATGAATGAAATACGAAGCATGGCTCGATCCGCCGAGAAGCAGTGGGGTGTGAATACGGATGAATGGCTTACTATCGTTTTAGAGAAATATAAGCAAGGTATTCGGCAGTTAAGTATTGATTTAGAAGTTCAACTGTTTCAAGTTAATGATGGCATGTTTTTTGGTATACCGATGGAACCTTTTTCAGAGACTGCGTTAGAAATGAAAGAGCGTCTTCGAAATGAAATAGCCTTTCTTGGTGGATATACGAATGGATATATTGGCTATTTACCGACAAAGGAAGAGTATGCATATGGTGGATATGAAGTGGAATTAAGTCCTATTGTGTATGGAATGGTTACAAATTTGTTGATGCCACCGGAGGAGAATACAGCGGAGTTGATTGTGAAGAGAGTTATGGAATTATATAACGCGTAAAAAATATATTCAGTAGAATAAAATTTAAAGAAATTAATGATTTTTTAATACAGCTATAGAAAAACGAATCCATTTTGAAGAAGATGAATCAAAGTGGATTCGTTTTTTGTTTACCAGACAGGTCGTATATTTGATGATAATTTCTCTGTATTTTCTTTAGTAACGAATGTTGTTAAATCTTCTTTTAGCATTTGCATTCGTTCTGTACCTATGTTTTCAATCCATCGCTGCTCTATTTCAGCTACTATTTCTTCTTTTGCTTTCATTACGGCTAAACCACGTTCGGTTAAAACAATGATTTTACCCCTTTTATCAGTAGGGTGAGTTTTACGTGTAACGTAGCCACTATTCTCAAGAGAATCCACCATTTTACTTATAGCTTGTTTGGAAATCCCTAAATACTCAGCTAGCTCTATACCAGTTGCTCCATTAGGAAGGATGCGTTTGAACATAAAACCATGTGCTGGCCTAATATCTTCAAATCCTAATTCACTTAATTTGTCATGTAGCTCAGTAATTAATGTGCTAAATGATAATGATAAAAGCGATGTAAGATCTAACTCGTTAAATGTTTGATCCATATATATAACCTCCGCACCTTTAGTCAATTAAGTTGACTATATGTAACGCCTATTGTACTATACATAATATAGTCAATCAAATTGACTATATTATGTTGGTAGAACAAATAATGATTTATATAATATAGAATCAATGGAGGTTTCACATGGTTAATATTGTAAAAATTAGAGGGAGTGTCTTTACACCATATGTATCGCTGGAACCTATTAAGGATCCTGCAACAGGAAGATTGTTTGAATATGCTGGAGATGCACGTGAGTTTACACCATACGCGGTGAACGCAAAGCGTTCAAGATTAGAACAAGAAGTGAATATTGATTTTTATAAAAGAGAAATTTTCACATCTGCAGATGCTTGTATCGTCACAGTGAAGATTACAAATCCAGATGGTTCAACTGAGTATCAAAAAGGAGAAACAAGTACAGAAAATATTGTATGTACTAATATCGTATGGGGCGAGGATGAAGTTTCATTTGAAATGAGAGCAAGTGCCAGTAATCCGTTAAATGCGGCAGCACCTGCAGCTGATTATTTGTTGGCTATACGAGTTAATAAAAGTGGTACTGTGCATGTTGAAGGTGTACATGATGGTTTCCCTTGCTATGAATTTTATAAACAAGTAGATTTTGGTCCGTTTGAATCAATGTATACACATGATTTTAGAGAAACAAATGATACTCCAGCAGCACTAGCTGGAGAGATGGAATATAGCTTTAAAACGGCAGTCTAAACATAAATATAGCGCTATTTTTAGAAGGAAGTAGAAAAGTAAAAGCGAAATCTATTGGTTTTAGGATTGAAATTATGGTCTATTTTACTCAATAGTATTCAGTATCTAAAATAAAATTATAGAGGTGTTTCTTATGACTAACATCGTGAAAATTAGAGCCAGTGTATTTATTCCAATGTCTTGGACAGAACCGAGGAAGGATATGGAAACAGGAAAAATAATTCAATTCGAAGGTGATTCACGTGAATTTACACCACATGCGGTAAATACTATGCGCTCTAGGGTTGAGCAAGAGGTAGTAGTTGATTTTTATAAAGAAGAAGTGTTTTCATATGCGAACACAGGTATTACGACAGAGAAGATTACGAATCTAGATGGTTCTGTGAATAAAAGAACAGGAAAAGCGAGTACTGAAAATATTGTGTGTACTAATATCGTATGGAATCCTGATGGTGTGCAATTTAAAATGAGTGCGAGCGCAAGTAATCCGTTAAATGTATATGCACCTCCTGTAGATTATGTATTACATGTATGTGTGAAAAAAGATGGTAGTATTGATATTCAAGGAGAGCATGATGGATTCCCTTGTTTTGAATTTTATAAGCAAGTAGATTTCGGTTCATTTGAAAAAATATATACACATGATTTTAGAGAAACTGGTGATACAGCTGCAGCACTAGGCGGGGAAATGGATTATAGTTTTACAAAGAGATTATAGGAAGTATGACAATGGAACGATGTGTTGCTTCATTTGTAAGGAACTTGGAGATGTCTAAGTTCTTTTTTATTTGTTTCAAATTTGTGAAAGAAAGACATATATATTGAAAATGATTTTTGTATATTTTATTATATACCCATACGGGTATAAGTATTCTAGTTTTGATACATTGAGAAAATAAATCATATGGAGGTTTGAAATATGTCTAGAAAAATTGTAGTAGTAGGTGGAGTTGCCGGCGGTGCATCGGTAGCTGCAAGGCTTCGTCGTTTAAGTGAAGAAGATGAAATTATTATGGTGGAGCGCGGTGAATATATTTCATTTGCAAATTGTGGCTTACCATACTATATTGGCGGTGTTATTACAGAAAGACAAAACTTATTAGTACAAACTGTTGAAAGAATGTCAAAGCGTTTTAATCTAGATATACGTGTATTGAGTGAAGTAGTAAAGATTAATAAAGAAGAGAAAACAATTACTATAAAGAATGTAACTACAAATGAAACATACAACGAAGAATATGATATTTTAATTCTTTCGCCAGGGGCAAAACCAATTGTTCCACCTATTTCAGGTATTGAAGAAGCGAAGGCGTTGTTTACGTTACGAAACGTACCTGATACAGATCGTATTAAAGCGTATATTGATGAGAAGAAACCACGTCATGCGACGGTTATTGGTGGCGGATTTATTGGAGTTGAAATGGTTGAAAATTTAAAAGAACGAGGAATTGATGTTACTCTTGTAGAGATGGCAAATCAAGTAATGCCACCAATCGATTATGAAATGGCAGCATATGTACATGAGCATATGAAAAAGCATAATGTGGAGCTTATTTTGGAAGAGGGTGTAGATGCATTAGAAGAGAACGGGACTGTTGTACGTTTAAAAAGTGGTTCAATCATAAAGACAGATATGATTATTTTAGCAATTGGTGTGCAACCAGAGAGCAGTTTAGCAAGGGATGCAGGGTTAGCACTAGGAGTTAGAGGAACGATAAAGGTAAATGAGAGTTTTCAAACGTCGGATCCACATGTATATGCAATTGGTGATGCGATTGAAGTGAAAGATTTTGTTACAGAAACAGAAACGATGATTCCGTTAGCGTGGCCAGCTAATCGTCAAGGTCGCATGTTAGCTGATATTATTCATGGCCATACAAATTCTTTATATAAAGGTACGATGGGAACTTCTGTAGCTAAAGTTTTTGATTTAACAGTTGCTTCGACGGGAGTAAATGAGAAAATATTAAAACGATTAAATATACCCTATGAGGTAGTACATGTACAGGCGAATTCGCATGCGGGATATTATCCGAATGCTACGCCAGTGTTAATAAAATTAATTTTTAATAAAGAAAGCGGAAAAATTTACGGAGCGCAGGCGTTAGGGCGTGACGGTGTAGATAAGCGTATTGATGTTATCGCAACGGCAATAAAGGCAAATTTAACTGTAATTGATTTGCCAGATTTAGAATTATCATATGCTCCGCCTTATTCTTCTGCAAAAGACCCAGTAAACATGGTGGGGTATGCAGCAAGTAATATAGTAGATGGTTTTGTGGACACAGTACAATGGTATGAGATAGATCATATTGTTGAAAATGGTGGATATCTTATTGATGTTCGAGAGCCTAATGAACTAAAGCAGGGAATGATTAAAGGTTCTATTAATATTCCGTTAGATGAATTACGTAATCGTTTGGATGAAGTGCCGGTAGATAAAGAAATATATATTACTTGCCAGCTTGGTATGAGAGGGTATGTTGCAGCGCGCATGTTAATGGAAAAAGGATATAAGGTAAAGAATGTAGATGGTGGTTTTAAATTGTATGGAACGGTAGTACCAGACCGTATTGTATATTGATATTTTTTCATCTTCCACTTCAAAGTTTGGTGGAAGATGAAAGTCTATAGATTAAGGTTTCGCTTTGTGTTTTGTGAATGTATAAGGTGAAATTTAAAATAGGGGTTTACAAAATACCCTACAGGGTATAATATATTGTCATAGGTTATAAATAGTGACATAATGGTAATGAGGTGATTATACAATGGAATATAATCAAGACATGAAAAATAGATTAAAACGTATTGAAGGGCAAGTTCGCGGTGTGCTTCGTATGATGGAAGAAGGAAAAGATTGCCAAGAGGTTATTACACAGTTAACGGCATCTCGTTCTGCACTTGATCGTACAATTGGCCTCGTTGTTGGAACAAATTTAGAGCAATGTTTACGTGAACAGTTTGAAAGTGGTAATGGTTCAAATGAAGAATTAATTAAAGAAGCTGTTCAATTACTTGTAAAAAGCCGATAATCTGTCAAACGTAAGTGTTGACAGATTTTCAAAAACATTTTTATATACCCATACAGGTATATGTATATAAGTTGTGGAGGAATCGCTATGAGTATAAAAGTGGATATGAGTTTAGATTGCAAAGGTTTGGCTTGTCCGATGCCGATTGTAAAGACGAAGAAGGCGATGGAAGGGTTGACGTCAGGGCAAGTGATTGAAGTTCAGGCAACAGATAAAGGGTCTACTGTAGATATACAAAGTTGGGCGAGTAAAGTAGGTCATCAATATATCGGGACGAAACACGAAGGCGATCTATTAATGCATTACGTTAGAAAAGCAAATGAGCATGAAATGAATGAAGTAGTGAAATATCCTCATACAATTACAAATGCGGAATTGGAAGAGATATTATTAAGCGGTGAAGAATGTATTGTAGTAGATGTTCGTGAAGCGGCAGAATTCGCTTTTGGTCATATTCCAGCAGCTATTTCAGTTCCATTAGGCGAACTAGACAGTGCAGCATTAGATGAGACAAAGCAAATATATGTTATTTGCCGAACTGGTAACCGTAGTGATGTAGCTTGCCACATGTTGAAAGAGAAAGGTTATGAAAATGTGAAAAATGTCATTCCAGGAATGTTAGAGTGGCAAGGGAATGTGGGAAAATAAAATTTTTTAAATGAAAATATACCTACGGGGGTAATGAAATGGATGTAAAACCGCTATATGCAAAAGATGTTGCAGAGAAAGTTTTATTCGGAGAGTTATTTATTTTAGATGTTCGTAATGAGGCGGATTATGAAGATTGGAAAATTGAAGGAAAAGAAGTTACTTCAATGAATGTGCCGTACTTTGATTTATTAGAGGGTGTAGATCATATTGTCAGTGAACTACCTAAAGATAAAGATGTTTTAGTAGTATGTGCAAAAGAAGGGTCTTCTATATTTGTGGCAGAGCAATTAACAGAGGCTGGATTAGAAAATATTTATTATTTATCTGGTGGTATGAAGGCTTGGAGTGAATATGTAAAGCCTATAAAAGTTGGAGATTTAAAAAATGGGGGAAGTATGTATCAGTTTAACCGCCTTGGAAAAGGGTGTTTATCTTATATGGTCGTTTCAAATGGTGAAGCAACAGTTATTGATGCGGTAAGAACAGTTGAAGCGTACGAAGAGTTTGCGAAAGAGCATGGCGTTACGATTACGAATGTAATGGATACACATTTACATGCAGATCATATTTCTGGTGGACGTAAGTTAGCGGAAAAAGTAGGTGGTACGTATTGGTTGCCGCCAAAAGATGCGGAGGAAGTTGTTTTCTCATATGAACCGCTCGTTGAAGGGTCTGTTATTACGGTGGGGGGTACTAAAATTGAAATTGACGCATTATACTCACCGGGGCATACGATTGGAAGTACATCATTTATTGTAGATGATTCCTATTTATTATCAGGCGATATTTTATTTGTAGATTCCATCGGGCGTCCAGATCTTGCTGGGAAGGCTGAAGATTGGGTAAGTGATTTACGTAATACTTTGTATAGCCGATATAAAGAACTATCTCAAAATTTAGTTGTGTTACCGGCTCATTATTCAAAAATAAGTGAAATGGATGAAAATGGTGTTGTTAGCGCAAAATTAAAAGATTTGTTTGCTTATAATGCAGGGTTAAATATTGAGGATGAGGTAGAGTTCCGTAAAACTGTAACAGAAAACTTACCACCTCAGCCAAATGCATATGAAGAAATCCGTCAAACGAATATGGGAAAAATTCATCCAAGTGCAGATGAAGAGCGTGAAATGGAGATTGGTCCAAATCGTTGTGCAGTGCACGAATAATGAAATAAATAAAAAATGGAGGAATAGATGATGAATGTAAAACAAGTATTAGATGCGACAGGTTTAGCATGTCCAATGCCGATTGTAAGAACGAAGAAAGCGATGGATACTTTACAAACTGGAGAAGTGTTAGAAGTACATGTAACGGATAAAGGGTCAGTTAAAGATATTCCAGCGTGGGCAAATAAAGGTGGTCATGACATCGTAAAGCATGTAGAAGAAGCTGATGTGCTGAAGTTTTGGATTAAGAAGGCGTAGCAGTTTTATAAATGTAGAGAGGTTGGTTATATGAATACAATATTAAGTACGCTTTTCATTGTGCTGGCTGCAGTGTTTGTTATTTCGCGTTTTTTACCAGTGAAAGGTGTTCAAAATATAAGTGGAAAAGAATTAAAGAGTATAGCGGGAAAAAAGGGAAAACAATTCATCGATGTTCGCACAATAGGTGAATATAGAGGGAATCATATGAAAGGATTTCAAAATATCCCGTTAAATGAGTTAGCTAGTAAAGCAAATCAGTTAGATAAAAATAAGGAAGTAATCGTTATTTGTCAGAGCGGGATGAGAAGTAAGCAAGCAGCAAAAGTATTAAAGAAATTAGGGTTTCAGCAAGTTATTAATGTTTCAGGTGGTATGAATGGTTTGTGAGGAGGGAATTTAAAATGAAAGAAATGACAGTAAAAGAATTAGAAGAAAAATTGTTACGTAAAGAAGCAGTAAATATCGTAGACGTACGTGAAGTAGAAGAAGTTGCCGAGGGGAAAATCCCGGAGGCATGCAACATTCCATTAGGACTATTAGAATTTCGTATGCATGAGTTGGATAAAAAGAAAGAGTATATTATCGTTTGTCGCTCTGGTGGAAGAAGTGCAAGAGCAGTTCAGTTTTTAGAGAGCTACGGTTTTCAAGCGATCAATATGGTAGGTGGTATGTTAGCGTGGGAAGGTAAAGTCTTATAGTACAGAGATAAAGTGAAACTTTAATCAGTGGGGGTTTTTGTCCATCCCTCACTGATTATTAGTTGAACCAATCGGGCTTTTACGGGCAGTTGGTCCTCCACCTAACTTCTTTGCTTCCGCTGAATTTTGAGGTGGGGGTCTTACTGCCCGTTAATGCGGGATAAATGATTTGAGCCTTTTTATAAATAATAAAATACCCCTATAGGTAATTGGAGGGAGAACAACATGGAACAACAGAAGAAAACAACAATCGTTTTATTTAGCGGAGATTATGATAAAGCGATGGCTGCTTATATTATTGCAAATGGTGCAGCGGCGTACGATCAAGAGGTAACTATTTTTCATACTTTTTGGGGCTTAAATGCTTTAAGAAAAGATGAGCATGTGAAGGTAAAGAAAACTTTCATAGAAAAAGTATTTGGAAAAATGATGCCACGCGGTGCGGATAAGATGGGATTATCAAAAATGAATTTTGCCGGTATGGGACCAAAGATGATTAAAGGTATTATGAAAAAACATAATGCGATGCCTTTACCAGATTTAATGGATTTGGCGAAAGAACAAGGGATTAAACTTGTCGCTTGTCAAATGACGGTAGATTTATTAGGGTTAAAAGAGGAAGAGATTATGGAAGGGGTAGAGTTTGCAGGAGTAGGAGCTTATTTAGCAGATACTTCGGATGGGAATGTAAACTTATTCATTTAATTCACCTTCTTTCTAGAAGGGAGGGGATGTAAGATGAGCTTAGTCGTATTACTTTTTATAATTGGATTTATAGGATCGTTTATATCAGGAATGGTTGGAATTGGTGGTGCGATTATTAATTATCCGATGATCTTATACATTCCGGTATTGCTGGGGTTTTCTGGCTATACATCACATGAAGTGAGTGGTATTACAGCGGTGCAAGTATTCTTTGCAACCTTTGCAGGGGCATGGGCCTATCGGAAAAGTAATGATATGGATAAAAAGCTAGTTATGTATATGGGAGCTAGTATATTAATAGGAAGTTTCATAGGGAGTTTTGGTGCTAACATATTAGAGGAACATACGGTTAATGTTGTTTATGCAGCGTTAGCAACAATTGCTGCTATTATGATGTTCGTACCGAAACGCAATAATGGTGATGAAGTGAAATATAATAAATGGTTAGCAAGTTTGTTAGCATTTATTGTAGGCGGAGCATCAGGCATTATAGGAGCTGGAGGTTCTTTCTTATTAGTTCCGATTATGCTAGTTATTTTAAAATTGCCGATACGCACAACAATAGCAACATCTATCGCTATTACGTTTATTTCCTCAGTAGGGATTACAACTGGAAAAGTGATAACTGGGCAAGTAGTTGTAATACCGGCTCTTATTATTGCGATTGCAAGTATCTTTGCTGCGCCGCTTGGAGCGCGAGTCGGGAAGAGGATTAATCAAAAAGCACTGCAATATATGTTATCGATTTTGATTGTAGGAACTGCTGTTAAGATGTGGATTGATATGTTATTGAAATAAAAGGATGGTGCTGCTTGCAGCCCATCCTTTTATTTATCCCGCTATTCGCCGGGTAGTAAGACCCCCACCTCAAAATTCAGCGGAAGCAAAGAAGTTAGATGGGGGATGAACTAAACCCCCCAATGATTAAAGTTTCACTTTATGCCCAAATAACTTTCATTAAGTTTTTATATTCGTCATTTGCTAATTTATATAGCATTCTCGTATGTTCAAATACAAGCGCTGGATTAAAGTTTGGTTCTGAGAATGCAAGTGATGCTGAAATATCAATTGCATTTTGCTTGTTTAATGTGAATTTTGCAAATCGATAAGATGTGTTTAATTCATTGATAACATGCAAAATATCATTTGTTGCTGTTGCATCAGGTACGTGAGCAACATTGAAGCAGTATATATCCACAGTAGGATGTTCGTTTTGGAAAGCAGCGATTAGTTGAATTTTTGCGCCAGCTTCTGTCTCTAATCCTACTGAAAAGTGAACAGAACCATCATTTTCATCTATATTTTCTTCCATGTATATATCGTTTGATTTTAAGTAGTCTTTAAAATCTGAGATGTTATGTTTTACTGCAGCTTTCATATGTATGAGCCCCCTGATAATTGGAATAGATTGCTACTATTTATTATAATTTAAAAATATTAAAAAAGATAGTTAGAAAGTTCTGATTTTTAATTGTGAAGCAATAAAAAGAAGCAGTACTCTACCTCCATAGAGAACTGCTTCTTTTTTATTCATTGTCGTTAGACGATGTTTCTGTATCTTCACTGCTATTTTCATTCTTATTTTTAGATTCATTGTTACTTGATTCGCGTTCACTTGAATTTTCAGATTTAGATTCTTTTGTTTTCTTCGAATCAGAGTCTGTTTTCGTATATGCAGGTAATCCAAGATGAGCACGAAGATCGTTTGTAACTTTTGCTAATTCTTTTTTATCTGGATTGTAGTAATATGTTCGGCCGCCACCAGCAGATTTGCTACATGTATCGTCACCTTTTTCCATATAGCAGTCGTCACCTTGAATTTGTAATTTCTCAATTTCCGAATCCGATCCATACTTATAGAATGAAAGCATATCATCAAATGTTAAGTTTGTAACAAATTGCCCGTTAATATCATCAATAATGTTACCAACTTTTGTTACAGAGCCAACGCTTGTTAGTTTGTGTAGAATCGCTTCAATAACGAGTTGTTGACGTTGCCCACGCATTGCATCACTATCGATGTGGCGCGTTCTAGCAAGGGCAAGAGCTTCTTCACTATTTAGCTTTTGAACCCCTTTTTTCAGATGAATTGCTTCAGCATTATCATTACTATCTTGTTCAGTGAATTCAACTGGTACATCGACTTCAATGCCGCCTAAATCATCGACAATTTTCATAAATGATTTAAAGTTAAACTTTACAAAGTAATCAACAGGGACATTTAGTAATTTTTCAACTGCGTCAATACTTGCTTGTGGTCCACCATCTTTTCCATTTTTAGTAGAACCGTATGCATGAGCGTGTGTAATTTTATCTTTTTTCTTTTCCACAGGAATATAAGTATATGTATCTCGTGGAATACTTAATAGTTTTACAGTTTTGCTATCTTTATTAAACGTTGCAAGCAACAGCGCATCTGTTCTAATAGCTTCACCATATTCTTTTCCCCGGACATCGCTTTCATCAACACCCATTACTAAGACAGAGACATTGTTTGTAATAGGTTTTACAGCTTTATCACGTAAATTAGATTTATCACCGCGCGCTAAATCATGTGCGGCATTTCGAACAGCAGAAGATGCTTTATTTACTAAAAACCAAGTATAACCGCCACCTACTATTAAAAAGAATAGAATAACGCTTATAATAATTTTTATTTTTTTCTTACTTTTTTTCGGTTTACTGCGTGTATTTTCTTGCAAAGATGGGTTTTGCTCCATTTCCTGTACTCCTTCATTTGGATTGAAATACGACACTCATATCCACTTATTATAATGAAATTTAGCGAAAAAAAACATTACAAATCATTTACATTTCGTAAAAATTCAATTTATTTATAAAAAGTCAGATTTTATATATTTTATTTTTCAGATGTAGAATAAGTATAAGGTTTTTTAGTAGAAATGAAAATATATATTATGAGAAAGTAATAGAGAAGTAAGATTTGTTGAAATATAGCCAAGAAGAAATGAGTAGGTTTACTTGTTTCTTCTATATAATAAAGAAGAATTTGACGGATAAAGGAGAGGGCATAATGAATCATACATCATTCCGAGCAATCGTTGTGAACGAAACAGAAAATAAGCAGTTTGTAAGAAACGTTGTCGAGAGAGAAGTAAGTAGTTTACCTGAGGGGGACGTATTAATACAGGTTCATTATTCTTCATTAAATTATAAAGATGCGCTTTCAGCTACTGGTAATAAAGGTGTTACGAGAACATATCCTCATACGCCAGGCATTGATGCAGCAGGGGAAGTTGTGAGTAGTGAAGATGCTACCATTAAGGTAGGAGATCAAGTCATTGTAACGGGATATGATTTAGGGATGAACACTTCTGGTGGTTTCGGAGAATATATTCGCGTGCCGGCATCTTGGATTGTCCCTTTACCAGAGGGAATGTCATTAAAGGAAAGTATGATGTACGGGACAGCAGGTTTTACAGCGGCTTTATCAGTATATAAGCTTATGAGAGCAGGTATAACGCCTAGTATGGGAGATGTGTTAGTAACGGGTGCTACAGGCGGCGTAGGGAGTGTAGCTGTAAGTATTTTAAGTAAGTTAGGATTTAACGTAGTAGGAGCGACAGGGAAAATGGAAGAGGAAGAGATGCTACTACGTCTAGGAGCGAAAAAAGTGATTCATCGTACGGAGTTGAATGATGAATCAGGAAGACCAATGCTAAAAGGGGTATACGCAGGGGTTATCGATACTGTAGGTGGACATATGCTAGAAACAGCTTTAAAAATAGTAAAGTATGGTGGCTGTGTAACGACATGCGGTAATGTAGCAGGACAGGAATTGCAAACAACGGTATATCCGTTTATTTTGCGAGGTATAAGTCTTTTAGGAATAGATTCTGTGCAATGCCCAGTAGATGTGAGAAGAAATGTGTGGGCGCTTTTAGCGAGTGAATGGAAAAATAAAGAGTTACTATCTTATGCAGAAGAATTTACATTAGAAGAGTTAAATGAGAAGTTTACACTTATATTGCAAGGAAAGTTAAAAGGAAGAACGGTTGTAAATATGAAATGAAAAAAGAGACGCTCTAGTTAGCGTCTCTTTTCTATTATAATGATTGTTTTAAATTGACTTTACCTTGTTCACCTAAAACACCATCAGCGATATTTACAGCGTGATCACCGATACGCTCTAAGTTACTGACCATATCAACGAAGATGATACTTGCATCACCTGAACAGCTACGTTCGTTCAGACGTAATACGTGGCGTTTACGAAGAACACGTTCCATTTGGTCGATTTTACGTTCTTTCGCAATAACAGTTTGAGCTAATTCAGTATCGAAGTTTGTTAAAGCTTCAACTGCGTCTTGTAATGTTGAAATTGTTAACTCAAGCATTTCATTTAGTTCAGCTAGTGCTTCATCTGATAGAGAAACGCGGTTTGAAATTTGGAAATCTACAAGTTCTACAAGGTTTTCTACATGATCACCGACACGTTCAATATCTCCAACAACACCTGCTAAAACGGAATGTTTTTCAGAATCCGTAGGTGAAAGTGGCTTTTCTGATAGTAAAACTAAATACTCGGTAATTTTTTTATCTAAATTGTTAATAGCTCCTTCTAATTGAGTAGCCATGTTTTCGTGCTTTTTATCTTGTGTATTTAAATATTGATTCGCTTCTTTTAAGCCGTGTAATGAAAATTCAGCCATACGCACAACCTCTTTTTGAGCTTCAGTTAAAGCGATAGCTGGAGATTGTTCAATAAAGATTGGATTTAAATGTTGTGGTTTGAAGTTAATAGATGCATCTTCACCACGAATAATTTTTGTTACAATCCAGGCTAATACTGCAATGAATGGGAACTGAATAATTGTATTCGTTACGTTAAATGTTCCATGTGCAAATGCAATTGTCATTTCTGGATTTAAATTTAATGACGTTTGGAAATATTGAATTAAACTTGTAAATGGTATTAATATAATCGTAAAGATAATGGTACCGATAATATTAAAGATAACGTGAACTAATGCTGCACGTCTTGCCGCAATTGAAGTACCGATTGCTGCTAATACTGCTGTAATTGTCGTACCGATGTTATCACCGAATAATACAGGAAGGGCAGCTTGTAAATCGATTGCACCTTGACCGAATAGTTCTTGTAAAATACCGATTGTTGCGCTTGAGCTTTGTACAATTAAAGTGAACACTGTACCGACAATAATTCCTAAAATTGGATTATCACTCATGCTAACCATTAAATCTTGGAATGCCTCTAAAGAACGAAGAGGTTTCATACCTGCGCTCATTAATTCTAAACCGAAGAATAACATACCAAAACCGAATACAACTTGACCTACAGAATGTACTTTTTTATTTTTAAAGAAGAATAGTAAAATAGCTCCAACTGCCATAACTGGGAGAGCGTATTCTCCGATTTTAATTCCGATAATAAATGCAGTAACTGTCGTACCGATGTTCGCACCCATAATAACACCGATTGCTTGTCTTAATGTCATAAATCCGGCACTTACAAGTCCGACTGTTAAAGCAGTTGTTCCTGAACTTGATTGGATTAATACAGTAACTAACATACCTGCTAGTACACCCATCAGTGGGTTTGTTGTAAAGCGATCTAAAATATCGCGAAGACGATCCCCAGCTGCTTGTTGTAGTCCATCGCCCATGTATTTAATCCCGAATAAGAAAATACCTAATCCACCAATGAACTGGAAGATCATATCTTGAACATTGTATTCCACGCATTCCACTCCTTAAATTTCATGTACGCTGTAATTATTAACTAAACCTTGAGGTACTGTAAACGGTTTATCAGTAAAATTTACACTAAATTTACAAAGGGATGAAAAGTTTACAAATCTTTAAAGAAACAGCTGGATTTAATTGGTTTTATCCCTATATAAACAGTGTTTTTTGTAAAGAAATCACACTTTTTAGAATAGTGTTGTTTAGTTGAATATGAAGGAAAGCGTCTGCGAGTTCATCGTATATTTTTTGATGAAAGTTAAAAAAATATGTAGGGAAATGCATGTAGTTTTATAACATTAAAAATACGATAAAAAAAGCCACTGAAATTATCCAGCAGCTTTTTCTCTGTTTTTATCTCCATGCTTTTGTTTCCTTACATTTGTGATGTAAATGAACAGGAAAGCAATAAGGAGTAGTGAGGAATAGCGATATACAGTTGCGTAGTTTGTAAAATGTGCAATGAATCCAAATATAATTGCGCCAGCACCAATTCCAAGGTCAAATGCTGAGAAGAATGTAGCGGTTGCGACTCCTCGTCGGTGCGGTGCTACTCGGTCGATCATCCATGCTTGCAGTGCAGGTTGAATCGCTCCAAAGCCACTTCCGTAACATGCTGCTGCAATGATTAAACTCGGAATAGTAGTTGTGTACGACAACAAAATAATACCTGTAAACGTAATAATAACTCCTGGAATAATGACGAATGTGTGACCTTTCGCATCATATAACTTTCCAGAAAACGGACGAGTGACAGCAATTGCAAGTGCATTAAATAAGAAGAAGAGGCTTATATCAGCAATACCGACTTCCGTAGCAAATAATGTAATAAAGCTCCCGATACCTCCGTACATTAATGTAATACATAATATTAATAATGAAGGAAGTAAAGCTTTGCGTTCAATAAATCCATCGAGAAAGGTACCAGATGTTTGCTGTGGTGGTTGCGGCGATTTTTTGATTTGAAGTAGTTTCGTTAATATTAATGAAATAATCGTGCAGGAAAGTGCACATAAAAAAAGAATTGTGAAGTTATATGTTTGCATAAGCCAAAGTCCGATAAGTGGACCGAGCGCCATTGCCATCGTTCCAGAAAGGCCGAAATATCCCATACCTTCACCGCGGCGAGCTTGTGGAATTAAATCTGAAACGACAGTTCCATATGTAGTCGTTGTAATACCAAAACCAGCTCCGTGTAAAATTCGAACGGCAAGCAATAGGAAGACGGTTGAAGCGAAAAGATAACTGCCCATAGCGAGTAAACAAATAGCAGTACCAATCATTAAAATGATTTTTTTGTTGAATTTTTGCAAGGCATTTCCAGTTAGCGGTCTAATAAAAAGTGCTGCAACGGTAAACATACCGACAACTAATCCGATGTTGGAACTTGTGCCGCCAATTTCTTTCACATAAACAGGTAAAGTAGGAATTAACATTTGAAACCCTAAAAACATACATAAGTTTGCTAGAATTAGCGCAACAAACTCTTTCGTCCATAACGGTTCTCGTTTTACGAGTATTGCTTCTCCCATATATTCATCCCCTATATAAAATTTCTCTTTTCTTTCGAGTATATGTATTGGTCAATGTAACAGTCAAGGAAGGTGTCTTGAAAACGTATAACAATTTTCGAGGTGAAAAAACTGACAAATTTGTGTAAAAGCTACACAACTATGAAAAAAAGATGTAAAGTATAGATGTATAGACTTGTAGTTGTTATGAATGATAGAAATTGTTTTTTCTTTAAAGAAAGCGGATTCAAAAAGTAGTGAACGAGAAGGGGATATATACTTTTTCACTACATATATTTGAAAAGGTTTACAAAACAATGAAGAAAGAGGCGTGTACATATGAGACGATTAGGTATTTCTATTTATCCAGAACATTCAACAGTAGAGAAAGATAAGGAATATTTAACATTAGCAAGTAAATACGGATTTACACGTGTATTCACATGCTTATTGTCTGTAGATGGAGAGAAAGAGAAAATTATAGAAGAGTTTAAAGAAACGATCTCTCATGCAAATGCATTAGGGTTCCAAGTATTAGTTGATATTAGTCCATCTGTCTTTACACAATTAGGTATTTCATATAATGATTTATCGTTCTTCCATGAATTAGGTGCGTACGGTATTCGTTTAGATGTTGGATTCTCTGGTTTAGAAGAATCAATTATGACTTACAACCCATATGGCTTAAAAATTGAAATTAATATGAGTAACGGTACGAAATATGTTGATAATATCATGAGCCATAGGCCAAATCGTGAAAATTTAATTGGTTGCCATAATTTTTATCCGCATCGTTATTCAGGGTTATCATACGATCATTTCATTAAATGCTCGAAACAATTTAAAGATTACGGTATGAGAACGGCTGCTTTTATTTCATCATTTGATGCAACATACGGACCTTGGCCAGTAACAGAAGGATTATGTACGTTAGAGCAGCATCGTGAATTACCGATGACAACACAGGCGAAGCATTTGTTTGCGACAGAATTAATTGATGATGTCATTATTGCGAATGCTTATGCATCAGAAGAAGAATTACAAGCACTAGGTGCATTAAATAAAGAGAAACAAACATTTGATATAGGATTATACGATACAACAACAGAATTAGAAAAAATTATCGTATTAGACGAGCCTCATTTTTATCGCGGAGATGTATCTGAATATATGATTCGCTCGACACAAAGTCGTGTGAAGTATAAGAAAGAAGAGTTCAAACCTCATAATACACGCGAAATTAAACGAGGTGATCTTTTAATTGATAATGAACAGTATGGTCAATATAAAGGTGAATTACAAATTGCTTTAAAAGATATGGTGAACACAGGAAAAACAAATGTAGTTGGCCGAATTGTAGAAGAAGAAATTTTCTTATTAGATTATTTACAAGCATGGGATAAATTCGGATTTACATTAAAGAAATAGATAAAATGAAAAAGGAAAAAACTACTGACCTCAGCAGCTTTTTCCTTTTTATATAACTGCGAGAGGAAGAGCTATGACAAAGGTGCATCAGCGATTAGTTTCTATTTTAGAGGAGTTTTTAGAAGAGAAATCGATGTTAAATCGAGCTTTTTTAGCGAGCCGTTTACATGTATCAACGAAGACAATTCAAAAAGATATAAAATTATTAAATGATATATTGGAAGAAAACGGAGCGAAAATTGAATCGCAAAGAGGGACTGGGTACGAATTAGAAATTATACAAGCGAAGAAGTTTGAAGAGTTTTGCGTGAATCTATTTCAAAAACAGACGGAAAAGATCCCAACTTCTTATGAAGAAAGGATAGCATTCATTCTGCAGCGTATTTTAACGAGTGAGGGATATGTGAAGCTTTCACAGTTGGCAGAGGAGATTTATGTAAGTAAATCGACTGTAAATTTAATTATGAAAGATGTTACAGATATATGTGGTCGTTATCAATTACAAATTGAAAAGAGACCGTATTATGGTATACGTATTGTGGGAGAGGAGTTCAATATTCGTTCTTGTTTATCACAATATGGTTTACCGCGTTATGACCATACTCCGTTTCATGAGCAATTTGAGCAGAGTGATACATATGTATCGTTACCTCATATACCGCTTATCCGTTCGATTATATTAAAGTATATTGAAGGAGGAACGATATATTTATCAGATATAGAGATTGATAATTTAGTTATTCATATTGCGATCGCGTTAAAGCGTTGTGAAAATCAACATTATATGAAAGGACTAAATGCAGAGCAAGCTGAACTTATCATAAAGAAAGAATATACAATTGCGAAAGAGATTGTAGAGGAGTTAGAGAAAGAGTTGCATCTTTCATTTCCCGAAGAAGAAGTTTTATATGTGACGATGCATTTATTAAGTACTGCCGTTACAGCGAAAGATCGTTATGAAAATGTGGAAGAGTTATTAGGAAAAGATCTATATGCATTTATGCAACATATTCTTTTTAAAGTAGCGGAAGAACGCAATCTTATTTTTTATTATGATGAAGAATTATTATTTGGATTTGGTGTTCATTTAAAAACGTTATTAAACCGTTTGAAGTATAAGTTAAATACGAGAAATCCTCTTTTGGCAGAAGTGAAAAAGAATTATCCGTATGCTTTTGAAATTGCGGTTCTCGTTGGAGATATAATTGGTGAATATACGGGAGAATCGATTCCGGAAAGTGAAATTGGTTATATTGCGATTCACTTTGGCGGAGCGATGAGTCGTTTGCAGGAACAGAATCAAAAGAAAAGATGTTTATTAGTTTGTGCGACTGGTCAAGGAAGCGCCCAGCTATTGAAATATAAAATTTTATCACAGTTCCGAGATAAATTAGAGATTGTAGGGATTACAGGCTATTATCAATTGAAAATAGAAGATCTTTATAAAGAAAAGATAGATTGTATTATTAGTACAATTCATATACCAAGTGGTTTGCCTGTGCCTGTTATAAAAGTAAACTCAATATTTGATGATAAAGAGATTAAGTCAATCGGTCAGCAGTTGTTTACGCATGTGAATACTAGTGTGCAGCAGTATATAAAGGAAGATTTAATCTTTTTAAATCATAGTGCTTCTACGAAAGAAGAAGTTATCCAATTTTTATGTGAGAAAGCTGCTGAGAAAAACTATGTACCAGAAAACTTTTATGGTTCTGTTATGGAAAGAGAGAATACATCTCCTACAGCGGTTGGGAATTTAGTTGCGATTCCGCATCCGATGCAGTTATTAAGTGAGAAAACATTTTTGATGTTTTGTACACTTAATAAAGCGGTTGACTGGGGAGATAAGAAGGTACAAGTTATTATTTTATTTAGTGTAAAGCGCAATAATAATGAAGATTTACAAAAGCTTTATGATTTTTTATATGATATTATGTCTAATCAAAATACGATAGAGAAATTAGCTCAGGCTGAAGTGGTTGAAGATTTTCAAGAGATATTATTATCGTTATAAGAGAAGTATATAAAAACTTCCGTTACACAACGGAAGTTTTTTATGTTTAATTGTATACGTTTTCATAATAAGATAACAATATAGAAAAAAGATAGCTTGGGGGAATTTAATATGACTGATATGCAAACTCCATTTGCGTTAATTTTACATGGTGGCAACGCGAGAAGCGCGTCACTTGAAGCAATTGCTTTTGCAAGACGAGGAGATTTTGAGAATGCGAGTGAAAAGATGACACTTGCTAGTGAAGAAATTTCAGCAGCTCATCGTATTCAAACAGACTTAATTCAAGAAGAAGCAAGAGGAAATCATGCAGAAATCAGTTTACTGTTAGTGCATGCACAAGATCATTTAATGAATGCAATTACAGTGAAAGAACTTGCTGAAGAATTTATCACTCTTCATAAACGAATAGAAGAGAAAGTGACAGTATAAGATGTACATTTTATTATGTTGTGCAGCAGGCATGTCAACGAGTATGGTTGTAAGAAAAATGCAAGAAGAGGCAATGAAACAAGGAAAGAATTATAAAATTAAAGCAGTTGATTCAGAACTTGTGAAACTGGAGATAAAAAACGCTGATGTTGTTTTAATCGGACCACAGGTGAAGTATTTGTTTCCAGCGGTACAGTTTCTTGCGAAGTCATACGATATACCGGTTGCAATTATAGAGCAACGAGATTATGGCATGTGTGACGGTTTGAAAGTATTGAAACAAGCAGAACAATTAGTTTTAGCATAATTATATTTTTTTAAATATAAACATTATAATGTTATAACTTTATTTCGTTCTTTCATAGTAAGGAAAAAGAGGAGGGGTATTGATGAATGGTTTTATGAGTTTTATGGAACAAAAGATTATGCCAACAACGCAAAAGATTGCAGGACAACGACATTTATTAGCAATTCGAAACGGAGTTATTTCTACATTGCCGTTAACGATTGTCGGATCATTTTTCGTTATCTTTTTAAATTTACCAATTGATGCATATATGGAGTGGATTGCACCGTTTCGCCATATTTTAGATATTCCGTTCCGATTTACAGTAGGTTTAATGGCGTTATACGCAGCATTTGGGGTAGGAGCTTCACTCGCGAACTTTTATCAGCTCAATCAGTTAAGTGCAGGGTTGTTATCTGTACTCGCCTTTTTACTAGCATCAGTTGAACCAATTCAAATTACGAAAGCTGTACCAGGTGTTATTGATGCAGGGAGATACATTTCAGTAGGAACATTAAGTGCAACATCTTTATTCGGAGCAATTGTTACAGCATTAATTGCAGTAGAAATTTACCACTTTATGATTAAGCATAATATCTCGATTAAATTACCAGACAGTGTACCACCAGCAGTTTCAAATTCGTTTGCAGCATTAATTCCAACTTTAGTCGTTATTCTTTTATTCTGGGGTATTCGTTACGGTTTAAAATTTGATGTAAATACAACAATCACATATTTAATCGCACCACTAAAATCAGTATTAGTAGGAAATAATTTATTCGGCGGTTTATTAACAGTATTCTTAATCGTGTTCTTCTGGTCATTCGGTATACATGGCCCTGCGATTTTAGGACCAATTATTCGTCCGATGTGGGATTCAGCAATTCTTGAAAATATGGAAGTATTCACAGCTACAGGAAATGCACATCAATTACCAAACTTATTTACAGAGCAATTTATTCAATGGTTCGTATGGATCGGTGGATCAGGCTCAACGTTAGCTTTAGTTATTATGTTTATGTTCTCTAAATCTAAGTTCCTAAAAGAGTTAGGTAGATTATCATTTGTGCCAGGCTTATTCAATATTAACGAACCGATTATTTTCGGGGCACCAATTGTAATGAACCCAATCTTAATTATTCCATTCGTTATTACACCGTTAGTGACAACGACAGTATCATATTTCGCAGTTGTTTCAGGCATGATTCCGCTGATGATGGCGAAATTGCCATTTACGATGTTAGCACCAATTGCAGCGGTTATTAGTACGGATTGGACAATTATGGCTGGTGTACTTGTACTTGTTAACTTTGTTATCTCATTCGTTATTTACTATCCATTCTTCAAAATGTATGAGAAACAACAAATAGCAGGAGAGGAGAAAACAGAATGCTCGGAGCAATTATCATCTTAATTACATTCGTAGCGGGGCAGTGTATTGCACATTATTCAAAATGGGTACAAAGTAAATCTTTATTAGTGTTACTACTAATATCAGTTTTATTTATCGGTTGTTCAATGGGTGTTTATGTAATGTTAGGGTTACAATCACCGTACGTAATTATTGTACCAACGATTTTATGTGCAACATGTTTATCTGCAAAATATAGATTTACGAGCATGGCATTAATACAACGTGTGAAGGAGATGCAAAAGCATGGAGCGTAAATTAGGAATTTCACTTTATCCAGAGCATTCAACGAAAGAAAAAGATATGGCATACATTTCGGCAGCGGCACGCCACGGTTTTTCAAGAATATTCACATGTCTATTATCTGTGAATCGTCCGAAAGAAGAAATTGTAGCTGAATTTAAAGAAATTATTCATCATGCAAAAGATAATAATATGGAAGTTATTTTAGATGTAGCTCCGGCTGTATTTGATCAACTTGGTATTAGCTATAGCGATCTATCATTCTTTGCAGAGTTAGGTGCAGATGGTATCCGTTTAGATTTAGGTTTCGACGGTTTAACAGAAGCGAAAATGACGAATAATCCGTACGGCTTAAAAATTGAACTGAACGTAAGTAACGATATTGCATACTTAGAAAATATCCTTTCGCATCAGGCAAATAAACCAGCTTTAATTGGTTGCCATAACTTTTATCCGCAAAAATTCACTGGTCTTCCGTATGATTATTTCATTCGCTGTAGTGAACGCTTTAAAAAACACGGTATTCGTACGGCAGCATTTATTACGTCACATGCAGCTAACATCGGTCCATGGGATATTAATGACGGATTATGTACGCTAGAAGAGCATCGTAACTTGCCGATTGAAGTACAAGCGAAACACTTATGGGCAACAGGGCTTATCGATGATGTTATTATAGGAAATGCTTATGCCAGTGAAGAAGAGTTAGAGAAACTAGGAAACTTAAATCGTTACATGTTACAGCTAAAGGTACACTTTGTAGACAAAGCGACTGAAGTAGAGAAGAAAGCGACACTGCAAGAATTACATGTAAGACGCGGCGACATAACAGAATATATGGTACGTTCTACAGAAGTACGTAAAAAGTACAAAGACTATGACTTCCCAGTGCGCGAAAGTGTATTACAGGAAAGAGGGCAAGTTGTAATTGGGAACAACTCATTTGGCAAGTATAAAGGTGAACTTCAAATCATTCTAAAAGAAATGCCGATAGATGAACGGAAAAATATTGTCGGTACAATTGCAGAAGAAGAGTTATTCTTACTAGATTATGTAGGAGCTTGGACACAGTTTACTTGTGTGGAATAGGGTAGGGCAGGAGAGGATGCTATGACATCCTCTTTTTTCTGTTGAAATAGTAATCTATCGTATATAGAATGCAAAGAGATAGATTTAATTTAGACGGGAGAGAAGCAAGCATGTAAGAAACATAAAAAAGAGCCAGCCTCAACGATGAGACTGACTCTTTTTTACTAACTAGTTTAATACTTTAACTGTAACTGTTTTACGTCCCCAGTTACTAGATGTACCTTTATCAGGCATTAAAACGTCGATTTTATTTCCTTTAATAGCTCCACCAGTATCACCAGCGATTGCTACTCCGTAACCTTCAACCCATACTTTTGAACCTAATGGAATGACACTTGGGTCAACTGCAATTAGTTTCATGTTTGGGTTAGCTGTTAAGTTATGACCCATAGCTGATTTTACTTGGTCGCCTGCTTTATAACCATTTTCAAGTGGATCTGCTGTGTAAGCTGTTGCTACAACGCGTAGTTCACGAGAAGATGATGGTGCACTTGTTTCAGTTTCTTTTGCAACAGGTTGTTGTGTAGCAGGTTTTTGAGATTTAGCCGCTTCACGAGCTTTAGTTGCCTCTTGAGCTTTAGCTGCTTCACGAGCTTCAGCCGCTTCTTGAGCCTTAGCTGCTTCACGAGCTTTAGCTGCCTCTTGAGCTTTAGCCGCTGCTTGAGCTTCAGCTGCTTCTTGAGCTTTAGCTGCTTCACGAGCTTTAGCTGCTTCTTGAGCTTTAACTTCTGCTTGAGCTTCAGCTGCTGCCTGAGCCTTAGCTTCTGCTTGAGCTTTAGCTGCTTCACGAGCTTTAGCTGCTTCTTGAGCCTTAGCTTCTGCTTGAGCTTCAGCTGCTTCACGAGCTTTAGTTGCTTCCTCCGCCTTAGCTTGCGTTTCAGCTACTTCACGAGCTTTAGTTGCTTCCACTGCTTTAGCTGTATTTTGAACTTTCGTTGCTTTTTCAACTTTAACTGCTGGTTGAACTTTAACTGGAGCTTTACCTGTTAAATAAGGAACATGAACATAAGCTGTTTTTCCGTTATATTCAAATTGGATCCAATCATTTTCAACTTGGTGTGTTGTTTCAATTACATCATCTTGTTTTAATTTACCAAGAATTTCTGAGTCTGTGTTTGCACCAGCACGTACGTTTAATACGTTTGCTGTTACGTAGTAAGTGTCTTTTGTATAGTCAGCGCTAATGAAAGCTTCTTTACCGCTGTTTAATTTCACTTTTGACCATCCGTTTTCTGTATGTAAAACGTTAACTTTATATCCATCTAATAATTTTCCTACAACTTTTGATTCAGTAGTTGGGTTTTCTCGTACATTTAGTACATCAGTCGTTACGATTGTTTCTGCTTTAGCAGATGTTGTGAAAATCCCAAGACCAAAAACCGCTGCTGTTGCTATACCCATAAATTTTTTCATAATAGCCTCCATTGCATTTGTTTTCGTTGACCTCATTATAGCAACCATTATTTTCTTATTTGCGAAAAACATAGAATTACAAAGCTTTCGTAACGAGTCATTAATATTCTGTAATAATTCCAGTAATATCCTAAAAGCGCTTTCTTTTAGTTTATAGGGGAGGTTAGAGCATCTAATACATAAAAAGGGGAGTATTTCAATTTCTAATAGGTTAATATTATTTCGTTAGTGTTACATAATTATTTCGTAATCATTACAAAAACGATGTTTTTTTCTATTGAAACAGGAAAGTAGTTATGTAAAAATAACTATTTTAGTTGTGGAGAAATAGAAATGGGGTGAAATTTAATGGAATATCGCTATAATTGTTACAAAATAAGTCGAGGTATGGAAAAAATTACGCCTTGATTTTAGTCTTTCACATATTATTTTTGCAATAATAGGATTCTATAATAGCTTTAGTAGGTTGAAATAGTTACAGGTATGTATAACGTGAAACATATATAATAGAAGAAACACGATTTAATAGATAAATAAAAAAACGTAGGAGTGTAAATTCCTACGTTTTTGTTTATTCATATCGTAAACATTCAATTGGATCCAGTTTGGCAGCTTTGTTAGCTGGTAGTAGACCGAATATAATACCGATTAACATGGAGATACCTACTGCAAGAAGTCCAAGTTCTTTTGAGACAACGAGTGGCCATCCGGCAAAGATGGAGACGATCCAAGCGAAGAAGATACCGAGCATGAATCCGATGAAACCACCGAGACCTGTTAAAATACAAGATTCAATTAAGAATTGTGTTAATACTTTACCACGCGTTGCACCAAGTGCTTTACGAATACCAATTTCACGTGTACGTTCTGTTACAGATACAAGCATGATATTCATTACACCAATACCACCAACTAGTAAGGAGATAGCAGCAATACCACCGAATACCATTTTCATCATACCGATTGATTCGTCTAATTGCTTCGTAAATTCACCTAAGTCTTGTGCTTTGAATTTATTTTCAAATTTAGGAGCTTTCATTTCGTTTAAAACGGAAACGGCTTGTTTTTCTACACTTTTACGTTCTGTTGGTGAGGTCATTGTTAATTTTACAGAGTCATACTCAGTTACTCCTGAAATGACAGGGACATTTTCAAGTGACGTATAGCCTTCAGACATAGGCATTCCAAAGTCATTTTTCGTTTCGTACACACCGACTACCTTATAGGGCTTTCCTTTTATATCAGTGTATAAATTTGATTCCCAACCATTAAATAATTTATTGAAAGCTTCTTCATTTAATATAACAGCAGGAATTGCTTGTTTTAATTCGCTTTCGTTTAATTCGCGACCGTGAACTAATTTTATTTTCGAATCTGTCATGAAGTCGCCTGTTCCACCTTTTAAATCAAGAGAGACATCTTTTGAACCAGAAGCTGCTTTTACTTTCATACTTACATCTGGATACACATCCTTAACGCCTGGAACAGTTTGAAGACGTTTTAGCATATCAGCTGTAATTTTGGCAATATCTGTTCCGTAGTCAGAGTTGTCGTAGTAAATCGTTATTTCATTATCTTTTCCTTGGCCTAATTCTTCTTTAAACTTTGCATTCGTACCATCACCCATTGAAATGATAGTAATGATAGCGCTAATACCGATAATAATACCTAACATCGTTAAGATAGAACGCATTTTATGAGCAAAGATAGAGGAAAGGGCCATGCGTATATTTTCACTCGTGTTCAAAATTAACCTCTCCAATCTTGGACGATATTTCCGTCACGAATTACAATTTGGCGTGCTGCTGCTTCCCCAATTTCACGATCGTGGGTAATCATAATGATTGTTGAGCCTTGTTTGTTTAATTCGTAAAAGAGGTCCATAATTTGTGTACTCGTTTTCGTATCAAGTGCCCCCGTCGGTTCATCGGCTAAAATGAATTTTGGATTATTTACGATTGCACGTGCGACTGCGACACGCTGTTTTTGTCCACCTGATAATTCGTTCGGTAAGTGAGTAGCACGATCAGCTAAACCTACTTTTGTTAAAGCGGCTAATGAGCGCTCACGTCTTTCTTTTTTATCAACTCCAGCGTAAATAAGAGGTAGCTCTACATTTTGAAGTGCTGTAAGTCTCGGTAATAACATGAAGTTTTGGAATACGAATCCAATCTCTTTATTACGAACGCGTGCAAGTTCTGTTTCAGACATGTTTGAAATGTTTTGACCAGCTAGTTCATACGCACCTGTCGTCGGTTTATCTAAGCAACCGATAATGTTCATTAATGTTGATTTACCAGAACCAGATGGTCCCATAATAGAAGTAAATTCTCCCTGGTTCAGTGTTACGTCAATGCCGTGCAATATTTGAACGGATTCTGCACCATTTTGGAAAGATTTCGTGATGCCTTTTAAGTTAATCATTCAACGACAACCTCCATACCATCTTTTAAGTCTTTTTCAGGTTTAGAGATAATTTGTTCTCCTTTTTTCACTCCAGAAACTTTTGCTTCGCTATCAGTCTCGAATTCAACAGTAACTGCTTGTTCTTTCGCTTTACCGTCTTTTACAATGAAGACAACATTTTTGTCACCTTTTTTCACGATGCTGCTTTTCGGAACAATTGTCCCAGTTGCTTCGCCAGATTTACTTGTTACGTATACGTGGAAGCCGTTTTGTAATTCTTCACTATTATCTAACGTGACAGTGAATTGATAGTTAGAAACAGTTTTATTTTCATCCATGCTCTTTAATGGTGTAGAACCGATTTCTGTTACTTTTCCTGTCCAAGTCTTACCAGCGACCGTTTTTGAGGAAACAGTTACTTCTTGCCCAACTTTCATACTAGCAAGCTCATATTCAGAAAGTTGACCTTTTACTTTAAATGGACCAGCGTGACGAAGTGTAATGCCGCTCATACCTGTTTTTTCATCAGCCGTTTTTACGATATCATCAATTACGCCATCGGCAGGACTCGTTACAGAAAGTGTGTTTACTTTCTCTTTTGCTGCTTTAATCATCTCATCAGCTTTTTCAACTTCAAACTTCTTCATTTCAAGTTGTGATTCTAATTGCTGTACTTCAATTTCTGATGCTTTTAATGCTTCAGCAGGAAGGCCTGCATTTTTATCTTTTTGTAATTTTTGTTTCGCTGCATCAATTTGCTTTTGGAACAATGTTACTTCTTTTTGTGCGATTTTCTTTTGCATTTCTGCTTCCGTTACACCTTGTTTCGCAGTAGGGTCATTATATTTAAAAAGGAGTTGCCCTTTTTTCACTTCATCACCTTTTTTTACAGCTAATTCATACGTACCTTTTGTTGGATCGAATGAAATTGTTTCGATGCCGTTTGGAATGACTTCTCCGCCAAATTTTTGCGCGTTTTCAATTTGTTTTTCTGTTACTTTATATCCGCTATATGCCATTGCTACTTCTGAACCACCGCCACCAGCAAATGCAAAATATGATCCAGCTGCAATACCGATTGCTACTACACTAGTAATTAACACTTTATTTTTCTTCTTCATCTATTTATCACCTTTTCGTTCGTTTTAGTATCTACATTCAGTATAGAAGAGGTGAAGAATCTGACAAATCGTTTTAGCTTACAATAACCTTACAGTTTTGTAAGGTATGAATATGTAAATGTAAGGTAGAGCTTGTCCTAGTGTAAGCAAATGAATTGACTCGTTGTTTCTTTCTAACAATAATATTGTATGAAAGAGAGGAGGAGGCAAGATGGAAGCTTATTTTAGTGCGCATCCATTAAAACCATTTATTCCATACTCAAGGCAACACGTCCTTATATTACTTATTATGTTGGTAGGAATATTTTTTCTGTATCAATACCAAGATGTATTACGGCAAAGTGAGTGGAATATAACGGTTCGATATGCGATTGCATTTCTATTTATAGGAAGTGAAATTGGACTTCATATGTGGGAGTGGAAAGCGGGGATATTTGAGCTAGGCACTTCATTACCATTTGAGTTATGTACGATTAGTTTATTGTTAGCATCGATTATGATTGTAACGAAAAGTTACCGCATATATGAGATTGTATTTTTCACAGGAATTATTGGTGCATCACAAGCTATGTTAACGCCGAACTTGCAATATGCCTTTCCGCATTTTCGTTTCATTGAATATTTTATCGCACATATATTGCTCATTTGGGCACCACTCTTTATGACTTGGGTGGAAGGGTATCGTCCGACATTACAATCTATTAGACGCACGATGATATTTTTAAATATATTGATTCCAATTGTTTCGTTTGTAAATTACAAAACGGGCGGTAATTATATGTTTTTAGCTCGTAAGCCAGAAACTGCGTCATTACTCGATATGTTAGGGCCGCATCCTTACTATATTATTTCATTAGAACTCGCAGCGCTTATTGGATGTTTTATTTTATATATGCCATTTGCGAAAAGAGAAAAACAGTTACACAAAGAATCGTTAGGATCATAACCTAGCGATTTTTTATGCGTTGAATATTTACAATTCAGAAAATTAAGAATAAAATCAGAAGGTAAATTATATAAAGAGAGAAGGGAAAACGTGGTCAAAAAAGTTTTTCTGAATGGGATGGAAGTGACGGTTCAATTTATTATTTCGATTTTGGGCATTATTTGTCTAGGGGCATTGCCGAAATTATTTTACGGATTTGAATTGCATGCATCACAGTACATACAGAGTTTAAAGGAAGTGTTTGTGAATTTAATGGATATTTCCAATTTGCAATATGTGAGAGGTAAATTTTTATTTCCGCAGTTGTTCGTCCATTATAAAGAAACGATTATTATTTTTTTGGCTGCTTTTTTCATTTCATTATTTGTAGCATTTTGTATTGTTTATGTCATTATGAGTAGTTCACCGCGTATACAACATCGCATTAAATCATTTCTTATCTTCCTGGAATCCATTCCAGACATTCTTCTTATTTTAGTATCACAAATTTTAGTTGTATGGTTTTTTAAGCAAACAGGTTTTTTACCTTTTCAAATTGCATCAATTGGAGGCGAGTCGATTAGAGGATTGCCAATATTTTGTTTGAGTATACCGACTACGATTCTGTTTGTAAAAATGTTAGTGCTTCGTTTTGAAAATGAACTAGAAAAAGATTATGTACTATTTGCTAAGGCGAAAGGGTTGAATCGTTTTCATATTTTAAATCGTCATGTTTTACGAAATGTGTTGCTTAGTACACTTTTCTTTGCGAAAACGAATATCTTTTTTATGTTATCTAATTTATATATTATAGAATGGATTTTTAATACGGGTGGTATTTTTATGTTTTTGAAATCGTACGAAGGTATTAGGATTGAGGTTTTCATCGTTAGTGTGTTACTTATTTATATTCCGATTTTTATTTTGTTTAAATTGTTTCATTACCTCATTCCAGCTGCGATGAAGGAGAGGCTATAATATGTGGACGTATATAAAATGCGATAAAAGATTTTGGATAAGCATTGGGTTTCTTCTCATATTAGTTCTTTTGAGCATCGGAAATACGATATGGAATGATGGACATATTAGACAAGTTACATTGCAATATGATGCAGATGAAAATCCAGAAGTTCCACCGTTTTTACCTTCATTCCAATTTTTACTTGGGACAGACCGGAAAGGATACGACCTGTTACATTTAGTCATTGAAGGCGCAAAGTGGACGATTGGTATATCTATTTTAATTGCGGCACTTAGAATGGTAATAGGTGTGTTTTTCGGTGTTGTGCTTGGAACATATGTAAAAAGAGGTTTTTCGAAAATCGAGGCTTTTTTTGATAGTTTTACAGTTATTCCAACAGTTATGATTGCGTATTTCTTTCTTCACTTTGCAAATACATTTGGGAGTGGAGAGGAAACAACAACTTTTTTTGAAAGGGCTACGTTTCAAGTTTTATTACTTGTAATGCTTGTAATGCCAGTTATTGCATTGTATGTTGCGAAGGAAGTTCGCAAATTGAGAACCGAAGAATTTATTGAAGCTGCGTGCATATTAGGTGGATCGAGCAGGCACATTGTTATAAAACATATTTTTCCGCATCTCTATATGACGTTTATACTTGTATTTTTCCAGCAGTTTACGCAAACTCTTACTATTTTACTGCACTTAGGGTTGCTGGAAATATTCTTTGGCGGAACGGTTAAGTTTTTAGGACCGATAGAAGAAATAGAATCATACACACATGAATGGTCAGGCTTAATTGGAGTCTATTTTAGATCATTAACAGTGAATCCGTGGATTCCGCTCGTTCCCATTACATTTTTTGGACTTACTATTTTTTCAGGAAATATGATTGTAAAAAGTATAGAAGAGGCGATGATGAAAGTAAGGTTAGGAGGAGTGATAAAGAAGGACGTTGCAGAAGAGGAACAATGTGCTGTGCAGTCAAAAGAAGAGTTATTTACTTTTAAACATACGATGTGAAGAGCCTAGGAAACTAGGTTCTTTTATTTTGTTATATTACAATATCGTAAGGGAGATGTAATGAAAATCGATAGGGGAGAAATGCAATTTCGTATACACTTCATGTATTGAGAAATGCGAGAGTGGGTGAAGGTATACGATGGATTTTTTAGAAGTATCAAAACGTAGTATAAAACGAAATATGAAAGATTATTTTCTATACTTTATTTCATTAGTAGGCAGCATTATTATTTATTTTACATTCGTATCGATTAAACGAAATGAAAGTGTAGTAGCTCTTTTAAAAGAGTCGGATAAAGTGGAAACGACATTTACGTTTGCACAAATATTGTTGATTATCTTTTTAACGATATTTATTTTTTATTGTAATAGCTTCTTTTTGCGAAAGAAGAAAAAAGAAATTGCACTATACAGTTTATTAGGTATCCGTAAAGAAGAAATTGCGAAGTTACTTTTTTATGAAACGTTATTAGTTGGTGCTGCGGCAAGTGTGTTAGGTATTCTTGCTGGTTTATTTATAGCGAATATGTGCGCGGGGCTTCTTGTGAAGCTAATGGGAAGTGCGTTTACGTTCACATTTACGATTTCATTTTTATCTATAGTAGAAGTTCTTATAACGATAGGAGCAATTTTCTTTATTGCATCATGGAAAAGTAAAAAGTTAATTTATGAGCATCGTTTAGTTGAATTACTATATGGTGAAAATCAGAAAGAAGAGGCACCTACGTATGCAAGTAAGAAGGCAAAACGAGCGATTGTTTTATTAATTACAGGTTATATTATTACGCTACTTACACAGATCTTTGGGTTCGGAGCAATTTTTATTACAGGTTTACTGATTTTTGGTTGTATTGTAAAAGGTACGTTTTTACTATTTGAGCAATATACAGTGAAATCACTCCATAAAATAAAGGGAGATAAAACGAAATATTGGAATGGAACGAACATTTTATCCATTTCTTCATTGTTCTTCAGAATAAAAGGAAACGTAAAGATGCTCGCGCTATTATCTTTATTAAGTGCGGTAACACTTTGCACAATTGGTATAAGTTCTAGTATGTATTATGGAGCGCAGAAAACGGCGGCATTAATGAACCCAGTTAGTTATGGGTATGTAACAACTGGAAAGGAATTAGATAAGAAGGTTAGAGAAGAAATTCAAAAACATGAGTTAGGAATCAAAAATGAAACGTCTGTGGCTATGCTCTCTATGAAAGGGAAGATAGATGGAGAACACATATTAACTGGGTATTTAATAGGTAATGGCAATGTGCAAATGATAAAAGTGACAGATTATAATAAAGTAGCTTCTATGTTAGGGAAGAAACAAGTTATTCTCGGTTCGGAAAAGGAAGTTATTTTATTAGATCCATATAAATCATATAATATCGAAAAGAATTCGCTTGAAGGAAACAACGTATCCTTTGAAGGGCTGAAGGATAATATTACAATCGTTGACCATCGAGAGGAAACAGTTGTGAGTGCGAAACTTGCACCGGTTGGACTTGTTGTTCAAGATTCGCTATTTAATAAGTTACAGCAAGGACATGCTGTTTCTACAGTTAGCGGATTTATCGTTGAAGGAAATGGTAATGTAGAGGTAACGAAAAATCTAGCGAATATCCTTTCCAAAGAAGCGAAATTCCAATCATTTGAAGAGGCGAGCCAATCTGAATTGCAAGATGGTGCAGTGTTATTATTTGCTAGTGTATTTTTAGGGATTGTCTTTATTCTTGCAACAGGTTGTATTTTATACTTTAAACAAATAACAGAAGCGATGGCAGAGCGACCAGCATATGCAATGTTAAAGAAAATTGGACTAACGAAAAAGGAAGCAACAGAGTCTGTAAGAAAGCAAGTAGGTGCAATATTCTTAGTACCATTACTCCTTGCGATTTGTCATACATTTTTTGCATTTTTAAGTTTGATGGGCTTTACAGGCATGTTTGAATATAGCCTTCCTTTATTAGGCAGTATAGGGGTTTATATCATCATTTACTTTGGTTACTATACGTTAACGGTCCGTTCGTACACAAATACAGTATGTAGCGATAGAAAATAAAAAAGAAGCAAGCATGGATTTCATGCTTGCTTCTTTTTATTTTGTAGAAACTTCACCTTCAGCTTCTGTTTGCGGAATATAGTATCCGATTATACCACCGATGATTGCTGGAATAATCCAGCCGATTCCTAAGTTATAAAAAGGAATGGTGTGTACGATGTTAGCGATAAAGTTTGGTATCATTTCCACATTATCAAGTGCGTGAATACAGCTAATAATGAATGCTGCGATCATTGCTCCGATGTAGACAGAAGGTTTACGTTTCGTATATTTATCAATAAATGATACGAAAATTAAAATGATTGTAATTGGATACAAAATGATTAATACAGGTAATGTAATTTTAATTAATAAACTTAATCCTAAGTTTGAAATAACGAAGCTAAAAATACAAACGTATAGTACGAGTTTCTTATATGAAACATTTGTTAATACTGTTGCGAAATAGTTGGCGAATGCACTTACAACACCAATTGCTGTCGTTAAACAAGCGAAGATAATGGCGATACTTAATAAAACATTACCGCTTGTCCCAAAGAATTGATACATAACGGTAGCTAATAGTTGACCACCGTTTTCGAATTGTCCTAGATTACCGTTTGAAGCGCCGATATAACCGAGTAGGAAATAAACAATTGTTAAGAATAGAGCTGCGATACTTCCGCAAATAATTGTATATTTTGCAATCGATTTCTTCTCTTGTATACCGTTTTGGCGAATTGCATTTACAACAATTGTTGATAATACGAGTGCTCCAATTGCATCTAACGTTAAAAATCCTTCAAGAAAACCTTTGAAAAATGGAATTTCTTTATAGTCACCAACAGGTTCTGCAAACGTTCCTGGTGAAAGAATCGCTTTTGTTGCCATAATGGCAATAATTCCAAGTAAAATTGGCGTTAATATTTTTCCAATATGATCTACTAATTTTGATGGATTTAATGATAAGAAGTAAACGACTGTAAAGAAAATCGCGCTAAAAATTAACATAGAATACCATTGATCTGGGAAAAGTGGTGCAATCCCAATTTCGTAAGATACAGATCCAGTTCGTGGAATAACAAATAGTGGGCCGATTGAAAGATAAATAATGATAGCGAATATTGCTGCGAATTTTGGGTGAACACGGCTTGCTAAAGTGTTAAAACTACCACCGGCAAGGGCAACAGCGACGATAGCTAGTAAAGATAAACCGACGTCTGTAATAATAAATCCTGTAATGGAAATCCACATATTTTCTCCGGAAGAAAGACCGAGAAGCGGCGGGAAAATCATATTACCAGCACCGAAGAAAACTGCGAATAGTAATAAACTAATCGAAAGTATTTGCGCTGGTTTTAAAGTTGTACGCATATAAAGAAAATCCTCCTAATGAGTGTTTTTGTCGAAAATTCAAATAATTTGTCGAGTAACTGTTACTATTTTAAAGGTCTGATGACTAGAAAGCAATAGGGAATTTTGAAAATATTAAAAAATAATGCATTAAATCGAATAAATATACTATTTATATGTTTAATAGGAAGGATTTAACTTTAAGCGTAAAAAAACACATATCGCTAGGATACGTGTGTTAAAAATAAATTTTTCGATCACGTTCTTCTTTTAAAATTTCGACAGCTTCTCGGAAACGTTGTGAATGAACAATTTCTCGTTCACGTAAAAAGCGCAAGCTATCATTTATGTCGGGATCGTCTGATTGATTAATAAGCCATTGATATGTGGCACGTGCTTTTTCTTCAGCGGCAATATCCTCGTATAAGTCAGCAATTGGATCACCTTTAGCTTGTATATAGGTTGCAGTAAATGGAACACCAGCCGCGTTATGGTAATGAAGTGCGCTGTCATGGTCGACGTAATGAGGATCAAGACCAGCTGCCTTCATCTGTTCAGGAGTCGCATCTTTTGTTAGTTTATAAACCATCGTAGCAATCATTTCAAGATGCGCAAATTCTTCTGTACCAATATCGGTAAGGAGGCCAATGACTTTATCAGGAATTGTATAACGCTGATTTAAGTAACGTAGTGCAGCAGCTAACTCTCCATCTGCACCGCCATATTGTTCAATCAATAATTTTGCAAGTGCTGGATTGCAAGTTCCTACTTTAACAGGGTATTGTAATTTTTTTTCATAAATCCACATAGTTTCTCTCCTTTATATTTGCCATGGCCAAGGACCTTTGCTCCATTCCCAAGGGGCATTAGAATAGCTATTTCCATACTGTTGAAGTGGTCCATATTTTTCTTCCATCTGTTGTTTTAGTACTCTTCGTTTATAGGAAAAGTCATTAAATTGATTAATAGCTGCTGTATCGTCTGGGTGGGTATCTAAGTAAAGCGTTAGTTCGACTAGTACAAAGTCTAATTCTTGGAGATTCTCTAAAAGTCGATAATATTCTTCTGGTAGTGGCTGGTTCACGTCAGTAGTCACCGCCCTTTTTTATAAGGATTTTCGTAATAGTCATAAAAAACTGGCCATAAAGTCCCTTTTTGTAGCGCTTCTTTCGGTGAGAATTGTGGTAAATTTGGCGGTTGAAAACCTAAATATAAATTAGGAGGGGTAGAGTAATATTTTTTACCAATAGGAGGACAAGGGTCTTGAGGACTATGATATGGCACATATGATTTCATGTATTTATCCATTAATAAACCTCCCTATATTCTTCATCACTACGTATTGTATTCAGACATAATAGGCATTTATGACACATATAAAAAGGTAATAGGTACAGGGGGAATGAATGTGGAGCAATGTATTGTATTGGAAGTGAAGAATTTAAAGGAAACTTTGTATTTTTATGAAGGGATTTTAGGAATTAAACCTAGTTTAGAAAGACCGCAATTAGATACAACAGGGGTTTGGTATGATTCTGATTCAAAGAGAATTAGTTTTGTCATGAATCGCATGTTAGGTGGACGGGAAAAAAGTGTCACAGATTCATGTGAGGATTTAACATTTACAATTTCTAACATAGAGAAATTGAAAAAGAAGCTAGCGTTTTATGAAATTTTATATACAGAAAATGAATGTGCGAGGAGTATTGTAGTACAAGACCCAGATGGATATAAACTTCAAGTGGTAGAGAAGGGTGAATAAACGGAGGGGATTTGGTGGAGAGAAATTATGAAGAAAGTGCGTTGTTTGAGCATCAATTTTGGCTAAAGGTGCTTAGTGATCATGCGCAATTTTTACTTGATGCGTTAGCTCCAAAGGAAAAAGAAGATATAAAAAAAGCTACTTATTTTGTTGAAACATTTACGAATCTGTTAAATAAAGTTCGTAATGTCGATCTTATTGTATTTTCAAAAGAGGCAGAACAAGCCGCTAAGGAGATTCGGACGTTTAAATTAAATATTATACAGAAACAGTTGGAAGGGAAAATTACAATTCATTTTACGCCAACTTTTATTAATCATATGGTAAATGAAGTAGAGGAGTATATAACAGTGTTAGAATTTTTAAAGAAGGGAGAAATTCCACCTGTTTTTCATGAACTGCATTATCATCTCGTTTGGTTAACAGATGCAGCTGGTCATGCAGGCTCTATTTCTGGTGGGTTAGATCTTGTTGAAAAAAGGTTGAAAGAGAAAAGCGAAGAATTCGAGAAACACTTTGAACAATTTTATTTGAAGGCAGTTGAAATGACGGGTTATTTAAGAACAGAGCTTCATCATTTTCCTGCATTAAAGAAGTTTACAAAAGATGTTTCACTTGAACTAAAATTATTTTCACATTTTTTACATGAAGTTGAAGAATTGGAGTTATCAAATGAAATATTAAGTGCATTATCAGCGAGAATGGCAGATCATATGGCAAGAGAGGAATGTTATTATTTATTAAAATTAGCTCAATCATCTGGACTTGAAATGCCGAAATGTAATCCGCTTTAAAGAAAAAGAGGTCAATTTTATTTGGCCTCTTTTTCTGTTTTATTGTCTCTTTTTATTTTTGCTTGTTCAATACTTGCCTGTAATGTCTCCATAATATTGATGATGTTTGGAGCAGGAGAGATGGTTTCCGTTTTCTCCTGTTCTTCAATTTTATTTTCGATTAATTCGGTAAGAGCTTCTTTATATTCATCTGTATATAACTCTTGTTCGAAAGGGTTTGTAAGATGGTGGATTAAATTAATTGCTGCGGTGAGTTCTTGTTTTTGAATCGGATAATTTTCGTTACTTGGTAAGTTAGGTGTATTTGTTATATCGCGAATTTCATTAGGATAGTGAATAGTTTGCAACATAAGCCCATCTTCAAAGTTACGGATAATAGCTAAATGTTGTTTTTTTCTAATGGAAATATGGATAAGACCAAGTTTATTCGTACGTTCAAGAGCTTCTTTTAATAATAGATACGATTTTTCGTGTCCTGGAGTAGGGCCTATAAAATAAGAGCGGTCATAGAGAACAGAATCAATTTCGTTATTTTGGATAAAAGATATAATACGAATAGATCGTGGTTCGTGAGCTTTTTGCAACGCAGCTAATTCTTTTTCATCCATAATAATGTACTTATGAGGGGCGTATTCATAGGCTTTTACAATATCTTTATCTTCAATTTCTTCATCCGTACAATTAGGAGCAAATTTTTTATATTTAATAGGTGTTAAGCATTCTTTATGAAGACTTAAAAATTTTATATCGTTTTCTTCTACGGCGCTATATAGTTTAATTCCTATATTTAATAGTCCAAGTGAAAGTGCACCTTTCCAGACGGTATGCAAATGAAGCCTCTCCTTTCATTCAAAAATGATTATGTATATTATGAGATAGTAAGAAATTTCCTATACGTTTTTTGTTTTTACGGAAGGGATTGGGATATGAAATATATTGACAAGCCCTCTGAAATATTTTAATGTGAGTGTATAAAATTGTGTATAAAGGGGAGTAACTTATTACAATAAAGTCGTCATTACAGGGAGAAACCCTCGGCTTTATTGGCAACGTTTCGTTGTTAGTGAGACCTTTACCAGCAATGGTAAAGGCCCCTTATTGTCTTTTTTAGGACCCTTACCATATTTGGTAGGGTCCTTTTCGTATACAAAGAGAGGAGAAATAAAAATGAAAAAACTTATTAGTAGATTAAGAGTTGTATTTCATGTTCGCCGATTTGTTCCATTCCTATTTGACTTTTTTACTTCAAAAGAGGTTTCAATAAAGAAGAAAATTTTATCTGTTGCTTTTTTAGTTGGGTATGTTGCGATGCCACTTGATTTAATTCCAGACTTCCTGCCGTTTATCGGTATTTTAGATGATATTGGAATTGTGTTATTCATTTTGAACCGAATTGTAAAGATGGCGCCAGTTCAATTACAAGAAAAGCATAACGTAAACGTAGGATAGGAGTTAAAAATATGGAGCAAATTATTTTAGATATTATCGAGTTTTTAAAGCAGTTTTCTTATTTTGGAGTTGTGTTAGCATTAACGTTTGAATTTATTCCAGCAGAAGTCGTTTTGCCTATGGTTGGGTATTGGGTATACGAGGGAGATATGAATTTCTGGTTAGCTGTATTAGCTGGGACACTTGGCGGAACGACAGGGCCGTTAACGTTATATGCACTCGGTTATTATGGGGGTCGTCCTCTATTAATAAAATACGGGAAATACTTCTTTATTAAAGAAGAGCAAATTCAAAAAGCAGATGATTTCTTTGAGAAATATGGACCAGTTGTAGCATTTGTTGGACGTTTTGTACCGGGAGTTCGAACGCTTATCTCTGTTCCGTGTGGTATTGCGAAAATGAACATATGGAAATTTAGCATATATACATTTGTAGCAATGTTCCCGTTAACGACTTTATATGTCTATTTTGGGATGAAATTAGGACCGCATTGGGAGAAGGCCGCAGATGTTGTTGGACAATATATGTTACCGATATTAGCGGTCGTAATTATTGTTGTAGGTGGTATATTAATCTATAAATTTATGAAAAAAAGAAATAGAACGGAATCTATCTAGTCATGCGTACAGGAGTTGTCTTATTTTTTGAAAATAGATGAATAGTACAGGCAAAAGACTCTGAAGGACATACACATATAGGGAATAAAAAAAGAGAGAGGGGAAACAACTATGTCTTGTGAGTGCTCAGGGGCTGCATTAACTTGTTGTCCAGATAAAAATTATGTACAAGATAAAGTGTGTAGTCCGTGGTCTGCTACTGTAGTTGCAACAGCAATCGATAATGTTCTTTATACAAATAATATTAACCAAAACGTAGTTGGTACTGGTTTTGTTAAATATGATGTTGGACCAGGCCCAATTACGGTAGAGGTGCTTGATTCTGCTGGTACTGTACTAGATACACAAACATTAAATCCAGGAACGAGTATCGGGTTTACGTATCGTCGTTTTGATATTATACAAGTTGTGTTACCTGCAACACCTGCTGGAACGTATCAGGGAGAATTTTGTATTACAACACGTTATCCACTTTCATAGCAGAATAGGAGAGGATCAAAATGGGAATGAGAAGTTCCAGTTTGTCTTGTTGTTCTAATAAAACGCTTGTACAAGATCAAGTATGTACAGACTGGTCTATTACAGGTGCCGGTACTCAAAATGTAGAAGCATGGCCGATGTGTTAAAAAAAGAAGGAAATGTTAAAAATTAAGATTGTCTAATAGGCTTAAACCTTAACTTATTATTCATGTTATAGAAAAGATTATATGTGAATAAACAGGGGAAAAGAATGACCAGACTCTTTTAGACAAAAGGTGGTTGTATACAATAGTACGAGGAATGTTGGACTTAACTTATAATTAACTGTATATTTACAAAAATCTAATAAAATTCATTTGTTATTTAAACTGCATTAATATGTTTTAGATAAAATAGCCCTTGTAATGAATCGATTATTATGAGGAGGATTCACGTGGAAAGAACTGTTTTACGAAAAGTAAAAGGCCTTATTGGATTATTAATGGTTTTTGTATTAGCGTTCGTATCATTTCCGTGGAGTACATCAGTCAAAGCGGAAGAGAAGAAGCAAGAAAAGGCACCAAGTGAGAAGAAGATCGTTTTTCCAGTCGTAAGTGATGTACATATTAAAAATAGTGGAACGGATGATACGTTTCGCTGGAAACGAGCAATCGAGCAACTTAATACACTTGCACCTAAACAAGATGCCTTCGTAATTGTGGGAGACTTTACTGATTCAGGGTCGGTACAACAATATGATCGTTTCATGCAAGTGTATAATGAAAATGCAAATAAAGATGCCGTGCGAATGAATTCTCTTGGTAACCATGATTATTGGAATGGTTTATCTGTAGAGGGTGCGCAGAAGCGTTTCTTAGAAAAAACAGGTATGAAATCAATTTATTATCATAATGTGGTAAAGGGTTATCACTTCCTTGTTATGTCTCCAGAGGACGGGACAACTCATGGATATTATTCAGACAAGCAAATTAATTGGTTAAAAGAAGAGATGGCAAAGGCGCAAAAAGATGATCCGGAAAAACCGATTTTCGTATTTTTACATCAACATATTAAAGATACAGTATACGGTAGCCAAGAGTGGGGAACGAAAGATAGTGCGAAAATTAATGAGGTATTAAAACAATACCCACAGGTTATTACGTTTTCAGGGCATTCGCATTATCCGTTAGATGATCCAAGATCGATTCATCAAAAAGACTTTACATCAATTGGTACATCTTCTGTAAGTTATATGGAAGTGGAAGGTGGGAAAGTACAAGGAAATATCCCACCAGGAGCAAGCACATTAAGTCAAGGTTTATTAGTAGAAGTGGATGATAAAGAAGTAACGATTAATCGTCGCGATTTCCATACGAATTCTTGGACAGGCGAACCGTGGAAAATTCAGTTGCCATCAAAGAAAGAAACTTTTACACATGTAGAAAATCGTGATAAAGAAAAGCCATCTTTTTCGGCAGATGCGAAGTTATCAGTATCAAATGTAACAGAAAATGCAGCAACAGTAACATTCATGCAAGCGTTGGACAACCTTCTTGTTCATTCTTATCGTGTACAAGCTAAAGATAAGCAAACAGGTGAAATAAAGAATAAATTGTTGGCATTCTCAGAGTTTTATCGTGATCCAGTGCCGAAAGAGCTGACATTTACACTTGCAGGTTTAGATGGCGGGAAAACGTATACACTTGAAGTTGTTGCGATTGATTCATTTGGCAATGAGAGTGTACAGCCGTTAACAGCAGAAGTTACTACGAAAAAAGATAATATTGATCCGAATGTAAAAGTACCAAAGGCAGATGTTTTTGATGTGAATTTTTTAGATGGTACATTTAAAGATAACTCATCGTTTGGAACGAAAGGCGATGTAAAAGGGAATGTATCTATTGCATACGATAAAGCTTTAAAAACAAATGTAATGAAATTGAATGGACAAGCCAATACATTTGGATACCTTCCGTTTTCAGCAGCACAAAAAGAAAAAGTAGCAAATACGTTTACGTTAGAAACTGTATTTTCAATGAATCAAATTCGTGGACAAGGTATTTTACAAAATACAGAGAGCGGCGGAATTGGCTTTGAATCTACAGGAAGTGGAAATGTTGAATTGTGGGCTCATATTGGTGGCAGTTATAAACGTGTTGGAGTTCAATTAGAAGCAAATAAAACGTATCACTTAACAGGAACGTATAACGGAAGTGAAGTAGCTATTTATGTCGATGGTAAAAAAGTAAATAGCCAGCCAGCTAAAGGGAAAGTGTCTCATCCGAACGTACCATTTGCATTTGGAGCTGACCCTGATAGCAACGGGAATGGTGGTATTCCGTTGAACGGACAAATTGCGCTTGCGAGATTATATAGTAAAGCGTTAAGTTCTTCAGAAGTATTAGCGGCGTACAATGAGTTTTCTAACCGTACAAAGTTAGAGCAAGTGAACGCGTTATATGAAGAGCTTGGAAAAGTGAAAGAAGTGTTAGCTGGTACGTATGAGTTTGGTGACAAGCCAGGTCAATATTCAAAAGAAGCATTTCAAGAATTAGAGAAAAGCTATAACATAGCAAAGCAAGCATTTGAAAATGTAGGGAGTACGGGAGAGCAAATCGTTCAAACGTATAATGAATTAAAAACAGCTAATGTAACATTTGTACAATCTAAAGTAGTAGAGCAACCGAAAACACCGAAAGAAAAATTACAAATTAATATTGAATCTGCAAAAGTAGTAGTGAAAAAAGCGCAAGCTGCAAATGTAACGGACGGTTCAGTGAAAGCACTGAGTCAAAAAATTACAGTGGCAGAAGCTGTAGTGAAAGATATAAAAGTAAAAGATGCACAAGTAGAAACGATGAATCGTACGATGGAATATGCAATTTCACTCGTTGAAAAAAGCATAAACAAATAAGAGAGAAGAACAAGAAGCTTATCATGATAGGCTTCTTTTTTGTTATACTAAAAGTAGCATAGAATGAAGGAGCGAATAATTTGGAAGAGAAAAAGCTAAAAAGAATTCTTGAATATGTATGGATCGCGGTTGTGCTCCTTGTAGGATATTATTTCTTAAAAGAAAAAAGTATATGGGTTCTATTTTTAATGACGTTTTTATTAGCGGGTTTAGGCACGTTATTTATTAACTTCTTCTTTGATAGTTTAAATGCATGGAAGAAGAAAAAGAAGGGAACGAAGTAAAGGAGGGAATATATGCAAAAGTGGAGGCTCATATATCAGGTGATTATTTTCTTAGTGCTTGTAGGTATTGGCGTTTTTAAATATTCTACACCAATAGGAAATTGGGCATCGTTTACAGCTTGCATCGGCATATTTTTCATTTTACAATCGTTAACGAAAAAATATAATAGTACAGAACGATAGCTCGCCACTAAAACGGCGAGCTATTTTGTTATGCTTTTTTCTCTTCATCATTTGTTTTTTCAGTAGCTAAATGACTATGTTTTCTAGAGTAGAAGAAATAGAAACATAAGCCGACTATAAGCCAAGCTATAAAGCTAATCCATGTCGTTTTAGATAAATTAGCCATCAAATATAAACAGCAAAGAATCGCGACAACTGGTAATACAGGGACGAAAGGTGTACGGAATCCGCGTTTTAAGTCAGGATGTGTTTTTCGTAAAATAAGTACCGCGCAGCAAACGAATGTGAATGCTGTTAACGTACCGATGTTTACTAAATTCGCTAGTAAATGTAGGTCTAAAAGTCCTGCTAATAAAGCAGCAACAACACCAGTGATCCACGTGTTTAATAAAGGGATTTTCACTCTATTATTCACACGTGCTAGTGCTTTTGGAAGTAGACCATCGCGGCCCATCGCATAAGAAACGCGAACTTGTCCATACATAACGACTAAGAGAACGGTTGTCATTCCAGTCATCGCTCCAACAGCGAGTAGTCCAGCAATTGTATCTTCACCAACGAAATGTAAGGCAAACGCAACTGGATCAGAAACGTCTAATTGTGTATACGGAACCATACCTGTTAAAACGAAAGATACAATCATGTATAAAACAGTACAAATAAGAAGGGAACCGATAATGCCGATTGGTAAATCGCGCTGTGGTTTTTTCGTTTCTTCCGCAGCAGTTGCGATCGCATCAAAGCCTAAGAAGGCGAAGAATACAGTGGCAGCTCCAGTAATGATACCGTCGTATCCAAACGGAATGAACGGCGTCCAATTTTCAGGTTTTACATATTTTGCGCCTGCTACGATAAAGGCGATAATAACAGCTAACTTGATAAGAACCATAATATTATTAATGCGTGCGCTTTCGCGTATACCGAAACTTAAAAGTCCCGTAATGAGTAGTAAAATACAAACAGCTGGTAAATCGATAAGACCGCCTTTTCCTACGCCAGGGGCCGAGGCGATTATAGCGGGCAGATGGATGTTAAATCCTTGTAGTAAAGATTGTAAATAACCAGACCAACCGACAGCAACTGCCGCGACTGCAAGTAAATATTCGAGCATTAAACACCAGCCGACGATGAAGGCGACGACTTCTCCGACTGTCATATATGCGTAAGTATACACACTTCCTGAGACTGGAATAGAAGAAGCGAATTCGGCATAACAAAAGGCTACACAAGCACAAGTAAATGCAGCAATAAGAAATGATAGCATAATACCAGGACCAGAATGTTTCGCTGCGACAATACCTGTTAATACAAAGATCCCTGTCCCAATTACGGCGCCAATTCCTAAAAACGTTAAATCAAGTGCAGTTAATGTTCTATTTAACTGTCGTGGTGATTCAGTACTAAGCGCTTTTTTTCGTAATAATGACTTCACTTTGGACTCTCCCCCCGTTTTTTCATTTCCATAACTGCGAATATAGTAGGAGCCCACTAGAAAAGAGTATGTAAGTAAATAGAGGTACAGTTATGGTATATAGTTTTTAAAATTGCTGGATTAATCTTAATATAATTCAGAATATTTTGTCAAATAAAAATATGAAAAATAAAATGCGAATGAATAGGGGAAACTACTGGCAGGAATGGACGAGGGTTAATAATCTACTTGGATGGAGAACCCCACTGATTAAAGTTAAAGTAGGAGCAGATGCTATGTTATTTTATTTTGAACTTGTTGTCATTTTACTTTGTACGAAATTAGCTGGCGATATTAGCGTGAGACTCGGCCAGCCCTCTGTACTTGGTAAATTAATTGTCGGTATTATTATCGGTCCAGCGGTACTCGGTATTATTAATAGCTCTGAATTAATCGATGAACTGAGTGAGATTGGTGTTTTACTACTTATGTTTATGGCAGGGCTTGAAACCGATTTAGAAGAGTTAAATCGGAATTTGAAATCGTCATTTGCAGTAGCGGCTGGTGGAATTATTTTTCCTTTCGTCGGTGGTTATGTAACAGGATTGTTGTTTGGATTAATACAATCTCATGCAATTTTCTTAGGTTTATTACTTTGCGCAACATCCGTTAGTATTACGGTGCAAACGCTAAGGGATTTAGGGAAAATGAATACGAGAGAAAGTACGACGATTTTAGGGGCTGCTGTATTTGATGATGTCATCGTCGTTATTTTATTAGCGTTTGTTATGAGTTTTTTAGGAACGCAAGATGTGAATATAACACTTGTTATCGCAAAGAAAATTATTTTCTTCGTCAGCATTGTTTTTATCGCATGGAAAGTGGTTCCGTGGATTATGAAAATGCTTGTGCCACTTCGCGTAACAGAAGCGTTAATTAGTGCAGCTCTTATTATTTGTTTCTCTTTTTCGTATTACAGTGAAATGATGGGGATTGCAGGTATTATTGGCGCATTTGCAGCCGGAATTGCCATTTCTCAAACGGAGTATAAGCACGAAGTAGAACATAAAATTGAACCGATTGCGTATGCGATATTTGTACCGGTCTTCTTCGTAAGTATTGGAATGGAAATTACATTTCAAGGCATTGGAAGTCAGCTTTGGTTCATTATCATCATGACGCTTATTGCGATTTTTACAAAGTTAATCGGATCAGGTTTAGGAGCAAGACTAACAGGGTTCAACCTTCAATCTTCTATTAGTATTGGAGCGGGGATGGTATCGCGTGGTGAAGTAGCGCTTATCATCGCTGCAAATGGACTTACAGCAAATTTATTAGCGAAAGAAAATTTCACAGCGATTGTTATAGTTGTTATATTAACGACGATTATTACGCCGCCGCTTTTGAAGAAGTATTTTGTATAGAGAGGAAGGGCTTATCTCATGTAGGTAAGCTCTTTTTTTATTGGAAAAAAGCAATAGTCATATAGCGTGAATAGGTTGTAATTATGGTAAAATCTACGTATATGATAAGTCGAGGGGAGAAAATGTGTGAAGATTACGAAGGGGAAGGTTATCGGTGTAATCATACTTATTGCACTCTGTATACCATTTACTGTGTGGAAAGAGTCAAAAGTGAAAGACTTTCCTGTTTCTATTTTTTCTTCCTATGTAGAAGACGAAAACTTGAAAGACTATAAGTACACTGCTTTTGTACCTGACTTTGCAATTTGGATAGGTGGTTGGGAAAAACAGAAGTCTGAAGGTGAAATAACGTCATATAAAAAAGGGAATCGAACTGTAATTGTTCACCACCCACCTGGTAATGATGGTTTTTATTTATATGATATAAATGATATGAGAGAATATACGCAACCGTAAGAAGTGGAGGTTAAATAGTGAAAGCTTCAACGTTACTATTTAAAATTGAAAGTAATATGGATCAATTTTCACCAGCTGAAAAGAAGGTTGCCATGTACATAATGGAGAATGCAGAGATTGTTCCAAACTTAACGACGAAAGAAGTGTCAACGAATGCGGGAGCAAGTGAAGCAAGTGTTGTTCGCTTTTGTAAATCGATTGGGATTGGAAGCTTTAAAGCATTTAAGATAGCGCTCGTTCGTGAATTAACGATTGCTGATTATAATATTAACGATTTTTCAGTGATGAATACGGAAGATGGACCGTACGACTTGTTTAATAAAGTTACATATGTGAATAAAGCTGCAATTGAGGCGAGCGTTACGGCGATAGATAAAAAAGAACTTGAGAAAGCTGCAGATCGTATTGTAAATGCGGGCAAAATTATATTTTACGGAGTAGGCGGATCAGCTACTCCAGCGATGGACGGGGCTTATAAATTTACAAGGCTCGGATTTACAGCGATGATGCTATCTGATTTTCATATGATGTTGCCGCTTGTGACGAATTTAAAAGAGGGCGATATATTTGTTGCGATTTCAACATCTGGTCGTACGAAAGATGTACTTGAAATGGCGCAATATGCGAAGAGACAAGGTGCAACAGTTATTGCGATTACGAAGCTTGATCAATTATCACCGTTATATAAAGAGGCGGATATTCGTCTTTGTATGCCAGATGTAGAACAAGATCATCGTATTGCGAGTATTGCTTCAAGAATGACACAGCTGAATATGATTGATGCCTTATATGTGATTACCTTTAATCGCATTGGTAATAAAGTGTTGGATCAATTTATGGAGACAAGAGAAGAAGCCTTGCGATTACGGAAGTTAAAATGAGAAGATGGGGAAACCCATCTTTTTTTGCATACTGACATAAATTCGTCATGGAAAGAAATAAAATTTCATAAAATATTAAAGCAATATTGATTTTAAATTTCTTAAATTTATAATGAAAGTATGAAATTAAATTTCAAAGTGGGTGGTAATATGTTAGAAAATTTATCGACAGAACATCGTAATGAGAAGACGATGAATTTAGATGAAATGGGCATAAAAGAAGTGTTACAAAGTATGAATGAAGAAGATCGAACTGTTGCGTTAGCAGTTGAAAATGAAATAGAAGAAATTGAAAAGGTTGTAAAGATTGTTATTAAATCCTTTGAAGAAGAGGGCCGTTTAATTTACATTGGGGCTGGTACGAGTGGCCGTTTAGGTATTTTAGATGCGGTTGAATGCCCGCCGACATTTGGTACAGATGATACAATGGTGCAAGGATTTATAGCAGGTGGGTTGAAAGCGTTTACTAAAGCAGTGGAAGGTGCTGAAGACCGCGAAGAGTTAGCAGAAGAAGATTTAAAAAGTATTGGATTAAACGAGAAAGATACAGTGATTGGAATTGCGGCAAGTGGTCGAACTCCTTATGTAATTGGCGGCTTGAAGTACGCGAATAGCGTAGGAGCGAGTACAGCTAGTATCTCTTGTAATAAAAATGCTGAAATAAGTAAATATGCAAAACTAAATGTGGAAGTAGAAACAGGCGCAGAAATTTTAACAGGCTCAACGCGTTTGAAGGCTGGTACAGCACAAAAATTAGTACTCAATATGATTTCAACAGCATCTATGATTGGTGTTGGGAAAGTATATAAAAATTTAATGGTAGATGTGCAATCTACAAATGAAAAGTTAGTAGAACGATCAAAACGAATTATTGTGGAAGCAACAGGCGCTAGTTATGAAGTAGCGGCAGAGTACTATGAAAAAGCAGAACGTAACGTGAAAGCTGCGATTGTTATGGTGCTATTGCAGTGTGAGTATGGGGAAGCACTGGAGAAACTAAAAGAAGCGAAAGGGTTTGTGAAGAAGGCATTATAAATAATAGGGAGGGGGATTCTATTATGAGGAAAGAAGAGAGAATGGCGAAAGAAATTTCGGAGCAACTTGGGGGAGTAAAAAATATTCGCGGTATTGCTCATTGTATGACGAGACTGCGATTAACGCTTCATGATGAAAGTAAAGTGAATATGGACCTTTTGAAAAAGGTTGAAGGGGTTATGGGTGTTATTGAAGATGAGACGCTTCAAGTTGTTGTTGGACCAGGAACGGTAAATAAAGTAGCAGCTGAGATGGAAGTTTTAACGGGACTCCGAATTGGTGAGGTGGCAGATCATCACCTTGAAGACCTTGGGCAAGAGATGAAGTCAGAGATTAAGAAGAAAAATAATACACCAGTGAAAAACTTTTTACGAAAAATAGGAAGTATTTTCATTCCGTTAATTCCGGGCCTTGTTGCGTCAGGTATTATAAACGGGGTCGCTAACTTTGCGAAAAACGCAGGTGCTGATCCGAATGCAACGTGGCTACAAATGTTGCTTTTAATTGGCGGCGGTATCTTTACATTTTTAGGAATTTTAGTCGGTTGGAATACAGCGAAAGAATTTGGTGGGACACCAGTTCTTGGAGCGATTGCGGGTATTTTAATTTTTAACCCAGCGATGGCGAACGTAAAATTATTTGGTGAAGCGCTCGTACCTGGACGGGGTGGATTGTTTGCAGTTATTTTTGCAGCGTGGCTTATGGTTGTAGTGGAAAGACAAGTTCGAAAAGCAGTGCCAAATGCAGTTGATATTATCATAACGCCGCTTATTACTGTGTTAGTCGTAAGTATCGTAACGATGTTAGCGATTCAGCCGGTAGCAGGTTTCTTATCTGAAGGAATTACAAGCGGAATTAATGGTATTTTAAGTATTGGCGGAGCATTTGCGGGAGCAGTGCTTGCGGGAACATTTTTACCGCTCGTTATGGTCGGGTTGCATCACGGTTTAACACCAATTCATATGGAGTTTATTAATCAAACGCACGTAACACCTTTATTACCAGTACTCGCAATGGCTGGAGCTGGGCAAGTAGGAGCAGCGATTGCGATTTTTGTTAAAACAAAAAACAAACGACTTCGTAACGTAATTAAAGGTGCATTGCCAGTTGGATTTTTAGGAATTGGCGAACCGTTATTATATGGGGTTACATTACCACTTGGGAAACCGTTTCTTACAGCTTGTTTAGGAGCAGCAGTTGGCGGCGCATTCCAAGCAGTTATGAAAACAGCCGCACTCGGAATTGGCGTATCAGGATTATCATTAATTCCGTTAATTGCTGATAATAAATATTTATTATATTTCCTTGGGTTAGTTGTGGCATATACGTTCGGATTCATCTTTACGTACTTCTTCGGATTCAAAGAAGAAATGGCAGAAAACATATAGAGAAAGGGATTCCTTTCTCTTTTTCTATTCATAGAAAGGGAGATTCATATGATAGGAGTTTCAATTTATCTTGCAAAAGAACGAGTAAAGAAACAAGAAGAGTGGCTAAAAGTAGCGAAGGAAAACGGGTTTTCATCTATTTTTACATCACTTCATATACCAGAGGATGATCCTGGTACGTATAAAGAGTTAATTCAAATACTTGGGAAGCAAGCTCTCGAAAATGAAATGGAATTAATGGTCGATGTTTCTCCAAAATCGTTACACCATTTAGGTATGACGTACGAAAATGTCGAAGAGTTAGTAAACTGGGGCATTACTGGTTTACGAATGGACTATGGCATCACGCCGAAAGAAATTGCGAGCGTATCTCATAAAATGAAAGTAGCTTTAAATGCGAGTACGATTACAGATTCATTTTGGAAAGAGTTAATCACTGAAAAGATACGGGTAGAGAATGTAGAAGCGTGGCATAATTTTTATCCGCGTCCAGAAACAGGACTGGCAAAATCATTCTTACAAAAACAAAACGAATACTTACATGAGTGCGGCATAAAAACGATGGCATTTATTCCGGGAGATGGGGAAAAACGTGGTCCGCTATATAAAGGCTTACCAACGTTAGAAAAGCATCGCAATATGCGCCCACTTGAAGCGTACTTAGAACTTGTACAACATTGTGGTGTCGATAAGGTGCTAATCGGAGATATAAGCGGAAGTGTAGAAAGTGTACAAGAGATAGCAAGTGCGAGTAGAGGGATTATTCCGCTGCGATATGAGCCATTGATAAAGGAAAGTGAAGCATTAAAAATGGTAGAACAAGTGCATACAAATAGACTAGATCCAGCTCGTGATGTCATTCGGTCTGTAGAATCGAGAGAAGAAAATAAAGTCGTGTTACAGCCGATGCATACTATTTCACGAAAGAAAGGTAGCATTACAATTGATAATGAATTGTATGGTAGATATGCTGGAGAGATGCAAGTTGCCACACATGATTTGCCTGTAGATGAGAAAGTGAATGTTGTTGGAATGGTTGTAGAAGAGGACTTGTCTTTATTGCCGTATGTTGGCGCTGGAAAAATGTTTCAACTTTTTTGCGCAATAGAGTAAAAGCTTGAATTAGCGCTATTTTGTAAGAAAACATTATCCGTAAAAGGGGTAATGTTTTTTGTTTTCTTAAAAAAAGTATTTGACGAATGAAATGAAATACCGTATTGTTTTGACTTGTAAATAAAATTTCACTATAACAAAACAAAAAGGAGAGTTCAAAATGAACCAATATATTGGGAATTTAATTATTCGCATCGTGTTAGGAGTGACATTCTTTGCGCACGGTTTAGCGAAGTTTCAATCAGGTATCGATAACGTAGCAGGATGGTTTACAAGCATCGGCTTACCAGGTGGTCTTGCATACGGCGTAGCAACTGTAGAATTAGTTGGTGGTATATTATTAATTATCGGTTTAGGCGTAAGATATGTAGGATTGTTATTCGCTCTTATTTTAGCTGGAGCTATCGTAAAGGTAAATGGAGCAGCTGGTTTATTAGGAGATGGAAAGAATCCAGGATATGAATTAGATCTTGCATTATTAGCAATGGGTGCGTATTTATTCGTTGTAAAAGCAGAAGGATATGTAGATCGTTTCTTAAAAGAGAAAGTCATGAAAACGAAGTAAACTTATTTATAAATTGTTGACTTGAATCATTATTGTAACTATAATGATTACAACGTATAGATTAAGAATATAAACTAAATATTTTTTACGCAAGGTGTAACGATTTTGGTTACATCTTGTGTGAAAAATAAATAAAATGGGAGGAAGTAACATGCCTAAATCAAATTTAGAAATAATTCGAAGTACATATGAAGGATCAGCTTCTTCGAATGCAAAACATTTAGTAGAAGCCCTCTCTGAAAAAGTAGAATGGACAGAGGCAGAAGGGTTCCCGTACGGGGGGACTTATATAGGTGTAGAAGCGATCATGGAAAATGTATTTAGCCGATTAGGATCAGAATGGGATGATTATAAAGCAAGTGTAAATACGTATCATGAAGTAAACGAAAAAGATGTAATTATTGCTGAAGGTGTTTATTCAGGAGTTTATAAAGAAACGGGAAAATCATTTGAAGCAGAATTTGTTCATGTATGGCAACTTGAGAACGGAAAAATTGTGAAGTTTAAGCAATATGTAGATAGTCATATTGTTAAGGAAGCGATGAAGAGCTAATGCTTTTTAAATGGATCGTGGGCATATGTATTACAATTATGGTAATTATCTCGTCTATAGTTGGTGGAAATAAATTGCTGGCATATGTAGAAAGAGAAAATAAAAATATTCAAACCCAGCGAGTAGCAAACGAAAAAGAGAAGAAAGTTGCAGAAGAAACTCCACAAGTTAGCGAAGGTGAAATTATTTCTACTATGCACAAAATGGTGCACCAAAAAGTAAAATCCTCTGAAAAATGGGGATTTGTAGAAATGACAACAAAAGAAATTTATAGCGTAAAGAAAGGGATTGAAAATAGTACAGATTTTCAATATAAAATGAAGTTATTTTCTATTATAAATAGATGGGAAAAAGGAGATTTTTCTCAAACTGTTGAGGAGCACAACTTTTTATGGAGCCTTCAAGGTGGAGATACTGGCAAGGCGACGGAACGTTTATCACCAGAAGAGGAAAAGCAGTATATAAAAGAAATGAAGAGTAAATAAAAACATCGCCAATTAGATGACGATGTTTTTTCCTTAAGAATGTTTTCGCATTAAAGCTCTAGTTGGCTGAACAGCAACTGTTTTGAAATGAGAAAATAAATAGCATCCTGTCACAACGATCATTGTTCCTACAATTTGTATCCATGTTAGTTCTTCACCGAGGAAAAGGAATGCTAAAATAGCTGTGAAAATTGGATTGAAGTTTAGAAAAATGCCAGATGTAGTTGCTCCTAATTTTTGTACGCCGACATTCCAAAATACCATACAAAGAACTGTGGAAATAAGCCCTGTATATAAAAGTGAAGTTATGAAAGAAGTATTTATATTTGTAACAGTGAAGCTCCCTATATTAAATGGCAGTAATAAAATAACGCCGAAAATACCAGAGTATAGCGTGGCCATAAGTGGTGTCGTCGTTTTTGTTGCCCATTTACTACAAACAGAATACATTCCCCAAATACAAACAGCCGCAATCATCCATAAGTCGCCGATATTAAAATGTAGTGAAAATAAAAGGGCAAAGTTACCTTTTAATAGGACAAGAATAACTCCAAAGAATGAAAGAATCATGGATAGAATTTGAAGTGTATTTACTTTTTCTTTTAGAAATAATACTGAAAATAGTGCAATTGAAATTGCATTTAATGTAGAAATAAGCCCGACATTCGTTGCGGATGTTTTTTCTAGTGCTAAAAATTGAAAGATGTTAAAAAGAGCGACCCCTGAAATCCCCATGAGTATTAACGGAAGTATTGCAGCGCGAGGCGGGATGATCTTCTTTTCTTTAAACCATACCATCGGTAATAAGCAAACGATCGCAATCATCCATCTTAAACTTGTAAGTGTCATCGGAGACGCGTGATCAACGAGCGATTTTCCAACGACGAAATTTCCTCCCCATAATAAGCTCGTTAGTAATAGTAAAAAGACATAAAAATAAGGCATATTAAAATCCCCTTTGTTGTAATCAATATGAATTTTAAATAATTTTAGCATTTTTCTTTATTGTGTAATATATTATTTTGTATAATAGATAAAAGTTGATAATATATTTTGTTTTGGATGATATTTATGGAAAGGTATTCAGTTTTATATAGATTATAAGTTGTTTTTTCGAATAATCATCGGTAATAAAAAGGGGGAATTTTGATGGAGTCGTCTGTTATTAAAGTGTTAGATGATTTGGACGTACAAATTTTAGATATATTGCAGAAGGAATCACATGTAAGTAATGCAGAGCTTGCGCGACGAGTTAATTTATCACCAGCTGCGATGCATGCGAGAATAAAAAGATTAGATGGAGAAGGATTCATTGATAAGCAAGTAGCCATTTTAAATCAAGAAAAGCTTGGTTTTGATTTGTTATGCTTCATTTTTATGAGTACGAATATTCATCAATCGGATAAGCTTGAAGTGTTGGAAAAAGAATTAGAATCGATGCCTGAAGTGTTAGAATGTCACTGTTTAACAGGAGAGTATGATTATTTATTAAAGGTTGCAAATCGTGATCGTAAAGAGCTAGAGCAGTTTATTAGAAAGCTGAATAAGCTTGGTATTACAAGGATACAGACGAGTTTAGCACTTCGTGAAATTAAATATTCGACAGTATTACCGATACGAAATGAGGAACCAAGCATCGACTAGATTGCTTGGTTTTTTGTTTGTATAAAGTAATTGACGGGGAGAAAAGAGAGATGTATTATTATATAAAATTATGTATTAATATTCATTTAATTTTATAAATATTAATATCAGGGACAAGGGGATAAAATATGAAAATCTTTAATGCAGTTACGAGTGATGTGAAAGAAATTTATAGTCTCATTGAAGTTTATGCAAAAGAGGGAGTGGTTTTACCGCGTTCTCTTTTATCTCTCTATCAATATTTACAATGTTTATATGTTATGAAAGAAGGGGAAGAAATCGTTGGAGTTGCTGGTTTACATGTGTTAGGGGAGGATCTTGCAGAAGTCCGTTCGCTAGTCGTTTCGCATACATATGCAGGGAAAGGAATCGGGCGTATGTTAGTGAACCATGTAATAAATGAGGCAGCGAAAATAAAAGTGAGTAGAGTCATTTCTTTAACATATGAAACGGAATTTTTTCAAAAGTGCGGGTTTAATTTTGTGAATAGAGAAGCGCTACCAGAAAAAGTATGGATTGATTGTAGACATTGTCCAAAGGTAGATTATTGTGATGAGGTGGCGATGATTCGGTATGTTGGGTGAAAAAAGTAAAAAAGAGCAGCTAGCATAAGCTAACTGCTCTATTAAAGGGATCTCTCCAAGGGGGAGTGGAGAAAATATTATGTTACTAGCAGTATTGACAGATTATTAGGAAATATACAAATCGGATGAAATAAATTTTAAATAAACTTTTGGCATTGACAGTTTTTAAAATATTCATGTACAATATTTATGAATGACATTCAGTCATATTTATATAAAAGGGTGTAGTGAGTTTAGCAACTGAACAAATACAATGGTAAATGAGGATGATAGTTGTTTTATATATAGTAGTGATGAAAGGGTATATTTTTTTAAAACAAAAATGACTGATAGTCAGTCATAAGGGGTGAGAGGTATGAAGAATAGAGCTTGGTTATATGTCATATTAACATGTATCTTTGAAATTTTTTGGGTGTTTGGTTTTAATACGGCCGATACTTGGTGGCATTGGATTATTATTTTAGGCGTTATCGCTGTTGATTTTCACTTCCTTTCTAAAGCGTGTGAGCATCTTGCAACAGGGACTGTATATGCCATTTTCGCCGGAGCTGGTACGGTAGGTACTTTCTTAATGGATGTATTCCTTTTCGGCGGAAGTTTCAGTGTAGGGAAATTATTCTTTATTGTAATGGTTGTAGCTGGCGTTATCGGTTTAAAGCTAGCTGATAATAAGGAAGAAACTGTGGAAGGAGCTGCTTAAAAATGGGTTGGTTTTTCGTATTTTGTGCTGCAATTAGTGAAATAGTTGGTGTGATCGGTCTAAAAATGTATAGTAAAGATAAAACGTTAGCAAATGGAGCACTTTATATAGGCGGGTTTGCTACATCCTTCGCATTCTTGTATACATCTTTCTTATTCTTACAAGTCAGTGTCGCGTATGCGGTTTGGATTGGTATTGGAACAGCAGGTGCCGTTTTATTAAACATGTTCCTGTTTGGTGAGTCGAAAAGTAAAGCACGTATCATTAGTGTGGCCCTTATTGTATGTGGAGTGACAGGATTAAAAGCTCTTTCGTAAAGATATACTGTATCTCCTAACAAGTTGTTAGGAGATTTTTATTATAAAAAGTGCACGATAATTGACAGTACAGCTACTTATTTTATAAAATGAGTGACAGTCATTCAATACGCGTGTGAAAGGGTTCAGATGATGAATAAAAAAGAGAAAATTGTCTATGCAGCTATTGAAGTGTTTCAGGAAAAGGGCGTTGAAAAAACGAAGATTTCTGATATCGTGAAATTGGCTGGCATTGCCCAAGGAACTTTCTATTTATATTTTCCTTCTAAGTTATCTGTTATGCCTGCAATAGCAGAAGTGATGGTTGAGAAGATGATCCTTGCAGTGAAAGAAAAAGTGCAAAACGATGCGCCTTTTTCAAGTAAAGTTACGCAAGTAATAGATGCGGTATTTCACTTCATAGCGGAATATCGTGAAATACAAGCTTTAATGTATGCAGGTCTTGCATCTACAGAACATATAAAAGAATGGGAAGCTGTGTATGAGCCTCTTTATATGTGGCTAAGTGAATTTTTAAATGAGGCGAAAGAAGCTGGTGAAATTCGTGATTCGGTTCATGCAGAGCGAACAGCGAAGTTATTTATCGCTCTAGTTGAATCAGCAGCGGAACAAGTTTATTTATATGATCATAAAGATGATGAGCAAGTCGAGCTACAAAAGGCTGAAGTACTAGATTTTTTAACACATGCACTACATATAAAGAAGTAGTAAGATGAACCTGTCTGAGAAGGTAGGTTCATTTTTGAGGAAAAATGAATGATAGTCATTCACCTAATACTTATGTATGTGTGGAAGGATAGAGTGAAATTCTAATGAGTGGAGGCATTTCTACTCATGATTAGCCCACAAATAGCAGGATAAAGAAAAAGCTTCTTGGGTATTATTTTTTGAGAGGAGCTTACGGGAAGAGGTGTTAAAAGTGAAGAAACCGATAAAAGAACAAAAGATGGTATTGGTCATTCTTTTGAGTAATATATTTATCGCTTTTTTAGGGATTGGATTAATCATTCCGGTTATGCCGTCCTTTATGAATGACATGCATTTAACAGGGAAGACGATGGGTTACCTCGTTGCAGTGTTTGCAATGGCTCAGCTTATTACATCACCTATTACAGGCCGGTGGGTCGACCTGTACGGCAGGAAGAAAATGATCATCATTGGATTATTTATTTTTGGTGTTTCAGAACTTCTTTTTGGATTAGGAAAAGATGTGTGGATGCTTTATGTAGCGAGGGTGCTAGGCGGAATTAGTGCTGCGTTTATTATGCCTGGTGTTACGGCATATGTTGCGGATATTACATCTATGCAGGAACGTCCAAAGGCGATGGGATATTTATCTGCGGCAATTAGTACTGGATTTATTATAGGGCCTGGAATTGGCGGATTTATTGCAGAGTACGGTATACGTGTGCCGTTTTTCGTTGCAGCAGCAATTGCATTTATAGCATGTGTAATTTCAATCTTTATTTTAAAAGAGCCGTTAACGAAAGAAGAGCTTGCAGAGATTTCGGCTAACACGAAAGAATCAAGCTTTATTGGTGATTTAAAGAAATCATTACATCCAATGTACGCAATTGCATTTATTATCGTATTTGTACTCGCATTCGGATTATCAGCGTATGAAACTGTGTTTAGTCTGTTTTCTGATCATAAGTTTGGATTCACACCGAAAGATATTGCGGCAATTATTACAATTAGTTCTATCTTTGGGGTAGTTGTGCAAGTATTTATGTTTGGTAAATTGGTTGATATATTCGGTGAAAAAGTGTTAATTCAAATCTGTTTAATTGTAGGTGCAGTATTAGCATTCGTTTCAACTGTAGTCTTTAATTATTGGATTGTACTTCTCGTTACGTGCTTCATTTTCCTTGCATTTGATTTACTTCGTCCAGCTTTAACGACGTTTTTATCAAAAGCAGCTGGGAAAGAGCAAGGATTCGTTGCTGGTATGAACTCAACATATACGAGTTTAGGAAATATAGCAGGACCAGCGATGGGCGGAATATTATTTGATATGAATATTCATTATCCATATGCATTTTCAGGAGTTGTTTTAATAGTTGGTCTCGCTATTACATTTATGTGGAGAGAGAAACAGCTAGCTGAAAGTTTTGCGAAGTAATCAAACCCCTTACGACGGTAAGGGGTTTTTGTTTTATTCTGCTATTTATGGGAGGCGGGCTGCCCGTAAAAGCCCGATTGGTGGGGCTGATTAAAGTTTCACTTTATAAAAACTCACATTTTAAGACATGGATGGCTGTATCCATAACTTCGCAAAATTTGCCCAACCGAATGAATCAATTGTTACATTTTTTAGAGAAGAAGGGTATGTTTTTCTTTTTAAAACGTGATAGTTAAATAAAATGATGTTCTCTGCTTGTAAAAATTCTTCGATTTCATACATGAGCTCATAGCGTTTTTCTTTATTTTCCTCTAATAAAAATGTATCAAGTAAACAGTTAATTTGTTTTTCATAGTGCGGGTCCATGAACCGATTTACGAAGCAACTTTTATTTTTAAACACATTTAAGAATGCGAGTTCATGATCGGCATCAAATACTTCTCCCATGAAAATAATATCGGCATGTGTATCGATAGAACGATCCATATAATCTGAAACGAGAAATGGGTGAAGTTCTACGTGTATTCCTAATTGTCCGCAACGTTCTTTTAGGAAATGTGCGTCATTTGCACTATCTTTAAATGCGAAGAAATAAATATGTATTGTTTCGCCGTTATAGGTGCTCTTTTTTAAATACTCTTTCGCTTTTTCTAAAGAGTAGGACCTTTTAGTAGCTTGGCGGCTTCTTTCAGGGAAAAAGCTTGATGCAGCAATTGTTCGTCTACCCTCTATGCTACGAAGTATCGTTTCAACGTCGTATATTTCTCTCCAAGCTTTTCGAAAGTATATGTCGTGATGAGGACCGGGTTTTGTAAAGTTGAAGCCAGCATAAATACAACCTATTTCTTCTATTTGTATATCATGTCTTTCATTCTCTTCTTCATTTGGTAGTTCATAATCAGCATCTATTTGCACATGATCAGGAATACCCCAAAATTCAATTCGGTCTAATAACGCGCGTTCTTTAAAATAATGGGTGAACGCTTCGAGTACGATATTGTCTTCAGAGTAATGAGCAAGTTTGAATGGTCCAGTACCTATATAATGATGATTTTCAATACTAGCATCACGCGGCAAAATTGCTAGTTGCATGGAACTTACATAGTGTAAAAAAAATAAGTTGGGTTTTGCTAAATGGAATCGAATTTGCAGTGGTGATGGTGTTTCAATTTGAACAATTTCTTCTATTAACCATTCGAAAGGAGAGTGAACTTGCTTTAATCGTTCAAATGAAAACTGTACATCTTTAGAAGTTAAAACGGTTTCGTTATGAAAATGTATATCCTTTCGCAAATAAAAGGTCCACGTAAGCCCATCTTCACTTAATTCCCAAGTATGCGCAATGTGTGGCTCTATTTTTTCAGTAACATCGTTATAAACGACTAACGTGTCAAAAATTTGACTTGTAAGATGGCTCTCCGTTGTTACAGCTACAAAAGCCGGATCTAATGGGAATATCTTTCTCGATATAGGAATCTTTAATATGTCGTACATATCATTTGAAGGTTCGTATCCAAAATGATGATGTAGTTTATTTTCTATTTTTTTTTGAAGTGCAGGAGGTAGCGGTTCTTTTAAAAGAAGAAAAACATCCTTTAATTTTTCTTGCGCTAACAGTTCATCTGTATAGCATTCAATCGCTTCTACGAAATTATGTATAAATAAGATTTCTGTTTTATTCCCGCGGCCACGCCCTGGAGTCCAATGAATTAATTGTTCCGCACTCATTTTCTTTAATAAAATCTTTACGTTTTTCGTACTGCAATATAAAACATCCGCTAATTCTTGTAAGCTATTTCGTATATGTTGTTGATCTTGTGCATGTAGTCTTAGTCTAATGTAATAGTCCATAATTTTCATATATACACTTCCTTCTATCATAAAAGGGGAAACTCTTTAGAATATTCTAACCTTTTTCTTCCTTTTTTTCAAAGTAAAATAAGTAAGCATAAGGAGGGGGAAACAATGGGGTTTTGGAGTATGCATCGAAATATAAAGATTAGAATTATAACTTCTTTTTTAACACGTACGGTGTCCACGATGATTTTTCCATTTATGGCGATTTATTTTTCAATAAAATTAGGTAGTGCAATTGCTGGTGCGTTACTACTCATTAATGTCATAGCTTCATTAGTAATTGGTTTATACGGTGGATATGTTGGAGATAGGCTTGGTCGTAAAAAGGTGATGATTATCGGTCAAAGTATACAAGTCATTTCCATTGCTTGTATGGGAGTTGCCAATTCAGATTATGTAGATTCACCGTGGCTAACATTTATATTTATGTTAGTGAATAGTTTAGGGTCTGGTCTTATGAATCCTGCGACAGAGGCGATGTTAATTGATGTGAGTACACCTGAAAATCGAAAAGTGATGTACAGCATCAACTACTGGGCAATTAATTTATCCATTGCGATTGGAGCGATATTTGGAGGGTTACTATTTGAAAACTATAGATTACAATTGTTTATCGTATTAACGCTTGTTGCTGTTATTACTTTATATGTGATGGCTGTATATATGGAAGAAGTGTATGTAGCACGAAAAACGGTGGAGAAGAAAAATGTATTAAAAGATATGGCGGATAGTTATAAAGTCGTAATGAAAGATAGAGCATTTTTAATTTTTTGTGCAGCAAGTATATGTACATTATCTTTAGAGTTTCAAGTTAATAATTATTTAGGGGTACGTTTGCAGCAGGAATTTGAAACGGTGCACTTTTTCCTTGGGAATGGTGTTACGTTTGATTTAACAGGTATTCGAATGATGAGCTGGATTTCAGCAGAGAATACAATTTTAGTTGTGTTATGTTCGGCGCTTCTTATTAAAATGCTGAAAAGCTTTAACGATTTGAAAATCTTATATGTAGGCTTATTCATTTACACGATTGGCTTTACAATACTCGGAACGAGCAATAGCTTATGGATCTTATTAATTGCAGGGCTTTTCCAAACGGTAGGTGAGATGATGTATGTGCCAGTACGTCAATCTATTATGGCAGATATGGTGCCAAATGAGGCAAGAGGTTCATACATGGCGATTAACGGAATGGTCTTTCAAGTGGCAAAAATGAACGGGGCATTAGGTGTTATGTTAGGTTCATTTCTTGCATCTTGGGGCATGAGTGCTCTGTACTTTATCGTTGGTATGAGCAGTATTTTATTATTTATGAAGGCGATTGGGAAAGAGAAGTATGAGGGGGAGAGAAATGCTTCTCAGATTGGATAAAACTATATAAAAAGCGAACGGACTGGACTCGCTTTTTATATAATTTTTAGAACGGATCAACTTCAGCTAAGTCTGGAGTGGTACTAGGCTGTAGCAAAAGCTTTTTTAGTGTTCCTACTTCAGAAAGAGCTACTAATATGTAGTCACTAATCAGTACAATAATCCCAATGACGCGTAACGTTTGTAAGCTCACTTCACGAGTATTTGTTTCAGTAGGATTTGGGGGCGTTGAAGGTGGAGTGTTATTCATAATTAAGGCTCCCATCTTTTTTATTTATATATGTGTAAAATTATTATTTAACTTATGGATAGGAATCGTATAGTCATTTTCACTATATGAGAAATGACTATGAAAAGTGATTAGAAATTTGGGGACGAGAAAAGAGTGTAAACCAAAAGGTCATTAAAATTGCACTTTTGGATTACACTCTTTTTATTTATCTCGCTATTTGTGGAGGTCGAATTGCCTGTAAACGACCAGTTGGTGAGGGCTAATAATCAGTAGGGGATGAACAAAACTCCACTGATTAAATTTTTTTCATACAAATAAAATGAGGTTAACCAAAATAACTATCCTAATATACGTAACGATTCTTCAATAAACGCTGGGATATCCTCCGGTTGTCTACTTGTGACTAGCTGATTTTGGCATACGACAACCTCTTTGTCATGAAAATGTCCACCAGCATTTTTTAAGTCGACCTCAATAGATTTATATCCAGTCACATCGCGTCCTTCAAGTGTTTGTGCAGTGATGAGTAATTGGGGTCCGTGACAAATAGCAAAAACAGGTTTTTTCGCATCCATAAATGCTTTGCTAAAGCGAACAAAACGTTCATCTGCACGAAGTATATCTGGGGAAAATCCGCCTGGTATGAAGAGGGCATCAAAGTTCTCTGGAGAAACATCATCGATACCTTTATCAATTAAAACTTCACTTTTTCCTTGTTTACCGTGTACCGTTTTACCTTTTTCTGCTTCAATAGTTGTTAATTCATATCCCTTTTGTTTAAAAGCTTCTGCTGGCTCTGTGTATTCTGTGTCCTCGAAATAATCTGTTATTAAAGTAGCAATTTTTTTACTCATTCTCATCCGCTCCTTACATTATATTATCGGTTCCAGAATCGTCCTTGGGCAATGCCTTCTATAAATGATTCAATTGAAGTATCTGTTAAGTTGTAAACTCCTGCTTCATCCAGTTTAACCTTACTATGGTCTAAAGCATGAGGATCGCTAAGGACATAGGCTATCGGTTTAAAGTGTTTAAAAGTAGTTTCTGCAAATTCTAAAACAGGGGGTTGAATGACAGATTCACTACTAAACACTAATACTGCATCAAAAAGTGAGGAGTCTGATGTTGTATAAGTATCCGTTACTTTAATGGAATCATTGAAATGATGAATTTTATTATCTATGATGCCATAGTTAATTCGGTGCTGTGCAAAAGCTTGAATCCATTCGGACAGAAGGGAGACGCTTGGGTCACCATTTAATAGAATTGCCACATTTTTGGAATCAGCTTTAAAAATAGTATTGGACATGCTGAGTGCAGGTGATTTTGCATCCGATTTTATTTCGTGATTTTCTTTAGGCAAAGGGGCTCCAATCATGTTAGCGACTTCCTTTGCTAATTGACGATCGACGTGGTTTAAAAGAGCAATTACATTTGCCTTCACCATGTCTGATTTGCACTTCCCAACTTCAAAGCAAAATGCGTCTTTTATGTGCTGCTTTTCAATAGGATTCATACTATTGTAGAAAAGTTTAGCTTGAGAATAAAAGTTAAGGAAGCTTTTACTGCGCCCTCTAATTTTATGTCCATCAATCTTTTCTTGATAATGCTCATATCCGCCCTGTTCGGCTTGGACGGTTGCTGGTTGATTATTATTTAAGCCATTAGGATGATAGCTTGTTTGACCGCGATGAATCTGCATTTGATGCATGCCATCACGTTGATTATTATGAAAAGGACATACAGGCTGATTAATAGGAATTTGGTGGAAATTAGGGCCTCCTAAACGAGATAATTGTGTATCTGTATAGGAGAACAATCTTCCTTGCAGAAGAGGATCATTTGAAAAATCAATACCTGGTACGACATGGCCAGGGTGAAAAGCTACCTGTTCCGTTTCAGCAAAAAAGTTATCAACATTTTTGTTCAGTGTCATTTTACCAACTAGTTTTACAGGAACTTCTTCTTCAGGCCATAGTTTTGTTGGATCTAAAATATCAAAATCAAATGCATGCTCATCTTCTTCCGGAATTAACTGTAATCCAAGCTCCCATTCCGGATAATCGCCTTTTTCAATTGCTTCGTATAAATCTTGACGATGGAAATCAGGATTTTTCCCAGCAATCCTTTGAGCTTCATCCCATACTAATGAATGAACCCCGAGGGTAGGTTTCCAGTGAAATTTTACGAAGTGGGCTTTTCCTTCTTTATTAATAAGTCGAAATGTATGGACTCCAAAGCCTTCCATCATTCGTAAACTACGCGGAATTGCGCGATCACTCATCTGCCACATAACCATATGAGTAGACTCGGGATTATGCGTAACAAAATCCCAAAATGTATCATGAGCACTAGCTCCCTGAGGAATATCATTATGTGGCTCGGGTTTAACTGCATGTACAAAATCAGGAAATTTAATAGCATCTTGGATAAAGAATACTGGCATATTATTACCTACTAAATCATAGTTACCTTCATCTGTATAAAATTTTGTGGCAAATCCGCGCACATCTCTTACTGTGTCATTGGATCCTTTAGAGCCTTGAACGGTCGAGAACCGTACAAATACAGGTGTTTTTTTTGAAGGGTTAGTAAGAAAATCTGCTTTTGTATATGCCTCTAAAGATTCATAAAGCTGAAAATGACCATGTGCTCCAACTCCGCGCGCATGAACAATTCTTTCAGGAATTCGTTCATGATCAAAGTGGGTCATTTTCTCGCGAAAGTGGAAATCCTCCATTAAGGTAGGGCCTCTTAAGCCCATCTTTAAAGAAAATTCATCCTCTGTTATTTTTACTCCTTGGTTTGTTGTTAAAGCATGTTTGCATTGATTATCTGTAACGTGATGTTCCAATTGCTCCATTTTCTTATTCACAATATAGGCACCTCCTTTGCCCTGTTAATTTAATACATACCCTTTTTATTAGGGCGTAAACATGTATTATCATTTTTGTATGTAAAAAGCATAAAATATCGGTTGTTTCAGTGATTCTTGTTTGAGGAAGAAAAATAAAAAAGCCAAGGAGATAATTTATTTTCTCCTTGGCTTTTAAGATACTTCTTTTCGTTAAAACGAAGAAATGCGTTGCTTCGTTTTTGGCACGATAATAAATTTGATCCAGATTAATCCGATAATCATAATGATAAGGCTATGTAAAAATTGTCCTGTAGCAATGAGTATAACAATTGAAAATACAATGAGTTGAATGCTTAGTAATATAAAGATTAAGTGAAGAAATTGGTTCATTCGTTTTTCAGTATGAATTGGATATAATGCTACAATAATATTTCCCGAAAAATATTTCCACAGGGAACGCATTTGCATAGAAATCATATATAGGACGATATATGCGATAGCGCCTTTTACGTATATGTTTGGTATAAAATATAAGGCGAAGGCACCGATCAATCCTAAGCGAATATATATACCGAAATAATCATTCCCGCGTAAAAATGCGAGTGTATGTAAATAGAAGAAAGTTGCTTGCTTTTTATGTAATAAAGGTTCAATCCAATTTGTAAGCCATTTTCTTTTATTTACTTGCTTATTCAGTTGCGGAACATCGGTAAAAATGCTAGCAAATTGATAAAAACGAACGTTCATTTTTTCTTCTTGTTCGATTATGTAATCCCACGGTATTCGTTTTGTTGGCTGCTTTTTCGTATATAAAAGCAGGAAAGCAAGTAGTAAGAGCAATCCGCCTAATATGAGAACATGTGCCGAGTAAAATAGCATGTAAATAATGAGTGCGTTACAAGCAATACGAATAATGAACCATATGTTTTTTTCATGGCTATCACGCCACATCCAATGTATGTACATGTTCCAAGCTTTCGTAATCATTAAAACGATAAAGATTGTACATAAGAAAGGTACCGTTACTTGTAATGATTGCATGGCAAGTGGAACAAGAATCAAGAACGTAAATAATAATGGGAAAAGCTGCATGATGAAATTATATAGAAGAGATTTTTTAAAATACGATGTTAGTTTCTCTTCTAATGCAAGCAAATAGACAGCATCAGGTTTTTGAATAAATGTACGGATAGGGCATCTCGTTATAATGAATGTAAGTACAATTGTGATAAGTAGTAAAGATATTCCTTTAGAAGGAGATGCTTTTAGAAACTGAGCATAGTAGTATGCACCAACGCATGAAATAAAGATAAAGCTATATAGTAAACCGTTAATCATACGTGCAAAGTATGTAATGATATTTTGCATATGTTGTTGGAAGCGACTGCTCCATAGCGATTCGATTGACATGTTTTTCACCTCTTTGTTCTATTATATATGTTTTACAAAAGAAAAAACGAGCAAATTGCGTTATGCAACTTGCCCGTTTTTCTTTTCGTTATTTTTTTTCTGATCACGATTCATTAATGGATAGAATGCAAAGCCGATTACGAATAAACCGATTCCGAGAAGGAATGTTTTTATATCGGCTGCACCCGTTTTAATAACCCATAGTGCGTAGCAAAGTGCGATTACTGCGACTATACCATCTGTAATTCTTGCCCGCATTTCATTTTTATATGTTTCACCAGTTGCGACTAGTTTTAACTGGAAGATTGGTGAAACGAGATATGGAATGAGGTAGGCCAATGTTGATACGGTAATAACGAATGTATAAGCTTCCGCAATTGTTCCTGATAATGTTGAGAATAAGAAAACTTGCGACATAATGTTTGTTAACCGTAATGAGTAAATCGGACTTCCTTTTTTATTCGTTTTCGTGAAGAAGGAAGGGAAGAAACCTTCTTTTGCTGCTTGATATGGTACTTCTGAGCTTAATAAAATCCAACCTAAGATAGAACCGAATAGGGAAGTAAGAGCAAGTAATGCCATCAGTTTCCCGCCGCCATGACCCATTGCAGCGTTTAGTGCGTCTGCTAATGGACGTTCAGAAGCTTGTAATTTATCAACGTGAAGTACACCCATTGTTAAAATTGTAATTCCTAAGTAAATCGCAACTGTAATAAGTAATCCCGCAACTGTTGCACGTTTTACCGTTTTTGGAGAAACAGCACGGTTTGATAAAAGAACCGCTGATTCAATTCCGATAAATGCCCAAAGCGTTGTAAGAGCAGCTAAGTTTACTTGTGAAAGTAGGCCGTGTGATGCACCTGATTTATCGATCATCGGTGTGTACCATTGTCCAAACTTAGAAGCTTCGAATGCAAATAACGTAACGACGATGAATAAAAGGAATCCAGTTACTTTCGTTGTTGTTGCTAAGAAGTTTAGCTTTCCAGCTCCGCTTACACCGTTCGTTAATATAATGTGAGTTCCCCAAAGTAAGATGGAACAAATCGTAAATGTAATTAGTTTTCCGACTTCTATGTTAAAAGAACCGATTGAAAATAGTAGTCGTGTATCTTTCATAATCGGGAAGAAGAGTGATAAATATCCCGCGAAAGATGTAATGATGGCAACGTTACTTGCCCAGTTTGCAACCCAATATCCCCATACCATACTGAAACCAGCCATTTTTTTCTTTTTTGGTGTTGAGAATAAAGCATATGCATGACTTTGTGGTCCTGTCGTTAAATCAGGACGACGAATTGCTAAATTACCGAAAACAAGAGCTAGCATTAAAACACCAAACCCTGTTGTTAACCAAGCTAAAGTGACACCGAGAGGACTTGCTGTTTGTGCTAACGTACTTGGCACCATGAAAATACCAGCGCCAACCATGTTACCGACAACGAAAGCTGTTAGTACCCAAAAGCCCCATTTTTTTTGTTGCATAGAAAATACCTCCAAAGTTAGTATAACCAAGTCAAGCGAGGAGATATGTATGTCTTCTTAGTAGAGAAGAGAAGTCCCAAACAAAACAAAAAAAGCACGTAATTTGCCGCTACATGCTTTCTATCTTATAAGAAACCCACGACATACCTCTCGATAGCTCTCCACAAACGAAACGTTTCGTTTGTGACAGTTCTGCACTTATTAAATGCAGACCCAGCAAGTGTGCATGGTGGACACGACTTACTTCGGCAATCATTCCTTTCTCATTCCTTCATCAATGCCACTACATCTCCTGAAATGATACTCTTAATGACTGCAACCTCTACCTCACCGAGATACGAATGAGGATTTAAATATTAAATTAACGTCTTTAAGAGTAACAAATGAATTTTTATACGTCAATGGATATATTAATAATCAGATTATAGAGAAGAGTTTGTGATTAAAAAGGGGTTAGGAAGGGCTATAGCGTTTATTCGTTATGCAGAAGAAATAGCGACAGAGTGAAGCACAAAGAATTTTGTCTGAAAATCTTAATCCGAAGCATCGGTTTTTTTAACAGGCTTTGTTTCATAAGAAGGAAAGAATAAGCTTTTCATTGAAATGATTAAGGTCATTTTAATGAAAGGAGAGGTTTGATTATGGAATTATCAAGATCTCAATTATTTGCTTTACAGTATATTTCAAAATATGCAGAGAACGAAAAACGTGAGGCTAAAGCAACAATTAATCATATACTTAAAATGTCTAATATTACAGATGAAATGTTTGAAGAAGCTGTCGTTCATTTAAAATCAAATGCGAGGATTGCTTTACACTTTCATCCAGATAGATTAGATTCGAACATGAAAAATATTGCTGAAGCACTGTTTGAGCAAGGAATATATAAAAGTCAGTTTGAAACATTGCTATCTAATGGAAGTGTGTCTGCTTATCCGGGTGGTGAACGTGACCTTTGGGAACAGAGAATATTTGGAGGCGCATATCAATTGGAAGGCGTAACGAATAATGAACGGCCCAAATATGGGGCGCTAAATTTAATGTTACATCCAGATGGGCCTGCCCCGCGCTTTGGATCATGTTATTTTCTCTTATCTCCAAAAGTTTCTTATCGCTCTACATATACGTATTTAGATTCGCATCAAGATCCAAAAGAAAAGGGTACTTATGAAGAGTTTGACATGATTTTAGCTGCTCTTTTGGAAGAGACATTCGTAAGAGATTTTGCAATTGGTGAAGGGAATTTGACTCCAACAAGATTCATTCATCATTTACTAGCTAACCTGGAAAGGCCGTTTATAGATTTCGTAAACAAAGAGTCAGCCCGTAATCTTAATCATTATATTGAAGCACAGATTCATGGAAATATTTCTCTTAAAGAAGACGTAGAAGTGCTTGTTGTAGATCCTTCATTTAAGGGGACGAATGTAGGTAGAAATTTAGAAGAAATTTGTTTGAAGTATTCTATTGATTTGTATTGGCACAAAGGTTTTGTACTTATGGTAGATGAAGTTCCGGTGGATTTTAGAGGTTCAAAAATGCCATCTTTGGCAAGACGTATTGCACGAAATAATTGTATTGATGCACATATAATTGGTTCTGCTGTAGTGGATTTGAAAAGTAATCCACTATCGTGGAGTGATCGCGGAACATATGAAGAGGTGCTTCAGGAATTAAAGTTATTATGGCATGTTTTAGTTCGATTTGGAAAACCAAATCGGAACTTGAAATAAATACGCCATTATTTTTGGAAGCATGTATTTAAAAAGAAGCTGATCTAAAACTAGATCAGCTTCTACATATAAGATTAAACTAAGTTTAATACAGTTACTTTTTCACGTGTCATAGACTCAAGGCTCTTACGAATACCTTGTGCGCCCATACCTGAACCTTTTACACCGATGAATGGGAAGTGGTCAGGGCCGCGCTCTGTGCGTCCGTTAATTTGAACAGAACCAGTTTCGATTTTGTTAGCAATTGCAAATGCTTTGTTAATGTCTTTTGTGAAGACACTTGCTTGTAAGCCGAACTCTGATTTGTTAGCAATCTCAATTGCTTGCTCATCTGAAGAAACACGGATGATTGGAAGGATTGGGCCGAATGGCTCTTCCCAAGCAACTTTCATTTCTTCTGTTACGTGGTCGATTAATGTTGGGTAAATTAAGTTACGCTCACGTTTGTTACCGATAACGATTGTAGCACCTTTTTCAACAGCATCGTCAACTAAACCTTGAACGAAGTCAGCAGACTTGTCGTCGATTAATGGAACGATTGTGCTGTCTTGTTCTGGAGATCCAACTGATAGTTCAGCTACTTGCGCTTTTAATAAGCTAACAAGCTCGTCTGCTACGTTTTCGTGTACAAGTACACGTTTAATAGCTGTACAACGTTGACCAGAGTAAGAGAATGCACCGCTTACGATATGGTTTGCAGCATCTTGTAAGTCAGCATCTTCACGAACGATACCAGGGTCTTTACCACCAAGTTCTAATACAAGTGGAATCATTGCAGCTTTTTTCGCTAAATGTTTACCTGTGTTTGTACCGCCTGTGAACGATACCATATTGATGCCTTCGTGCTCTACTAAGTAGTCACCAATTACAGAACCGCGTCCTGTCGCTACGTTTACAAGACCTTTTGGAAGACCGGCTTTATGAAGTGCTTCCACCATTTTAATACCACTAATTGCACCTTGAGTTGCTGGTTTGAAAATAACAGCGTTACCCATAATTAATGCTGGTGCAAGTTTTGCAGCAGATAAGTTTACTGGGTAGTTAAATGGTGCGATTGCCAATACAACACCAAGTGGTGCGCGTTGGATGATCGCAAGTTTCGATTTCGTTCCGCCAGGGAAGCTATCGCCCATCATGCTTTCTCCATGCATATGAAGAGCTTCTTCAATTGTGTAACGAATGAAATCAGCTGTACGAACAACTTCTTTCTTCGCATCTTTATATCCTTTACCGACTTCTTTCATAATGATATCGGCAATTTCATCTTGCATATTTACGAGCTCATCAGCCCATTTATATAAATATTTTGCGCGATCTTGTAGAGAAGCTTCAGCCCATGATTTTTGAGCTTCTTTTGCAGATGCAATTGCTTCATCTACTTCTCCGCGAGTAATTGCTTGTACTTGTCCAATTACTTCGTGTAAGTATGGAGATGGAATTTCGATTGTTTCTCCTGAAGAGCTTTCTCTCCATTCTCCGTTTAAATAAAATTTGTACGTATTGCTAGTTGTCATGATTAGTCCTCCTAAAATAGCAACTTGTAAGAGTGAGTATAAGGTGATTGTAGGGGGTTTGATAACATTTTTCAAATGAAATGTTTGTGAAAACGATTTCTTATTCTTTTTTTATTTTGTATGCCCTTTCTTACAGAACATTCTCTTATTTCAAAATGATGTAGCACATATTTTTATTCGGTGTGTAAAAAAACAATTGACAGAATACTCAATAAAGTTGTAAGATTATAAATGGAAAATAAATGAAGGGGGTGTGCGTAATGATTGTAATCGTAAATGTAATGGGCTTAGCTCTGTTAAATGGCAGAAAACATTCATATCATTACGCAACCCGTACGGATATATAGGGCATCTTTGTCTTATAAAAAGCGTACGTTGCGTATATCGTAACGTACGCTTTTTATGCATTCCTGTGCATATCGTCAAGCGGCGGTATGCTTTTTTTTGTTTATTTTCCCTTGTTTAGTTCCGATAAAAAACTTTGGAAGGTGGAAAAATGTGATGAGATTGTATGGGTTACGAAATGTAAATGTGATGGGTCTGGATAGCGGATAAAGAATGAGAGGTAAACGAGAACGAGAAGGGAGAGGTTACATTGTTATCAGTATTACTAAAGTTAAAATGGTTTTTTAAAGAGCATTGGAAGAGATATAGTATCGCCATTGGAGCTCTTTTAATTGTAAATATAGTTGAAGTCATTCCCCCGAAAGTGTTAGGGGTTACGATTGATAATATAAAAACAGGAACGTTATCGAACGATGCTATTATACAGTCTATTCTTATTTTAATAGGGGTTACGATCGTTGGATATGGTCTTACTTTCGTTTGGCAACATCAGTTGTTTGGTGGTGCATTCGTACTGGAGAAGACGATGCGCTCTAAATTTATGGGGCATTTACTTAAAATGACACCGACGTTTTATCAAAAAAATCGTACTGGTGATTTAATGGCGAGAGCGACAAATGATTTAAAAGCAATTGCTATGACAGCTGGTTTCGGTATATTAACGCTCGTGGATTCGAGTTTATATATGCTTACGATTGTCTTTATGATGGGATTTACAATTAGTTGGGAGCTTACATTTGCGGCACTTATACCGCTTCCGATTATGGCGTATGCGATGAATATATATGGAAAGAAATTGCATGAAAGATTTACAGTTGCGCAAGATGCTTTCGGTGATATGAACGATAAAGTACTAGAATCGATCGCTGGTGTACGCGTTATTCGTGCATACGTACAAGAAAATGCAGATCAAGAAAGATTTCATCATTTAGGAGATGACGTCTACGAAAAAAATATGAAGGTAGCTAGAATCGATGCATTATTCCAGCCGACTGTGAAAATGCTTGTTGGTCTTAGTTATTTAATCGGTTTAGTGTATGGCGCGTATCTTGTATTTCAATCGAAGGTGACACTTGGTGAACTCGTTTCATTTAACGTGTATTTAGGGATGATGATTTGGCCGATGTTTGCAATTGGCGAATTAATTAATGTTATGCAACGAGGAAATGCATCATTAGACCGTGTGAATGAAACGCTAGCGTATGAACCAGATGTAAAGGATCCGAAAAATCCAAAGCTTGTACAAGAGCCGGATTATATTCAGTTTGATGACGTTACCTTTTCATATCCTTCATCAACTGAAACAAATTTAAAGAAGGTTTCATTTACATTAAAACAAGGGGAAACGCTTGGTGTTGTCGGGAAAACAGGAAGTGGAAAAACGACGCTTGTCCGTCAGCTTCTTCGTCAATATCCACTTGGAGATGGGGATATTGCAGTCTCTGATGTGACGTTAGATAAAGTTACGAATGAAAATGTACTCGGCTGGATTGGATATGTACCTCAGGAACATATTTTATTCTCAAAAACAGCGAGGGAAAATATTTTATTCGGAAATAGGGCAGCGACGGAAGAAGAACTCGAGAAAGCAATTGAAATCGCGGCGTTCACAAAGGATTTAGAGTTTTTACCAGAAGGGTTAGAGACGCTCGTTGGAGAGAAGGGTGTTTCTTTATCAGGAGGGCAAAAACAAAGGATCTCGATTGCACGAGCTGTAATTCAAAATCCGGAAATATTAATTTTGGACGATTCTTTATCAGCTGTTGATGCTCGTACGGAAGCAGCAATCATTGAAAATATAAGAACAGAAAGAAGCGGAAAGACGACGATTATTACGACGCATCGTTTATCTGCTGTACAACATGCGGATTGGATTCTTGTTATGGATGAGGGGCAAGTAATGGAAGAAGGTACGCATGATCAGCTTATTAAAAGCGGGGGCTGGTATGCGGAGCAGTTTGAAAGACAACAAGGGGAAAGTGAAAGTGCGGATAGTGGGGTGAAAATATGAGCGTTTCAAAACGATTGTTTCAATATGCGATGAAAGTAAAAGGGACAATTTTTGCAGCGATGCTAATGTTATTTATTTTCGTCATCGCTGAGCTTGCTGGTCCTTTCGTCGCGAAAACGATGATTGACGATCATATCGTTGGAATAGAGAAACCTTGGTATGAAACAGAAAAGAGTGAAGAGGCTGTTTCGTATAATGGCGCCTTTTATAAGCGAAGCGATCGCTTCCAGGAAGGTGAGAAAAAAGGGAAAGAAGTACGCGTGATGCAAGTCGGTTTTCAATATTACTTTGTACCGAACAAAGTGAATGCTGAAGGATCACGTTCTGTAAAAGGTGATATGGTTACCGTTCAAAATGGTAAGGCGGTGCAAGTGTATAAAGCGAAAGCACTAACGAAAGAAGAAGTGTTTGCGTTTTATAAACCAGAAATAAACCGACTATTATTACTGGGTAGTGGCTATTTCGCTTTATTAGTAGTCGTTTCATTATTTGCATACGGAAAGCAATTTTTCCTACAGAAGGCAGCGAACAAAATTATTCAAATTATGAGGGAAGACGTTTTCTCTCATATTCAAACGTTGCCGATTCGTTATTTCGATCATTTACCGGCAGGGAAAATTGTATCGCGTGTAACGAATGATACGGAAGCCATTCGTGATCTATATGTAACGGTGCTGGCGACATTCGTCTCTAGTATCATTTATATTATTGGGATATTTGCTGCGCTATTTTTACTCGATGTAAAATTGGCGACGTTATGTTTACTTATCATCCCGATTTTAATCGTTTGGGCGATTCTTTATAGAAAGTATGCTTCTGTATACAATCATAAAATGCGTTCACGTTTATCTGATATTAATGGAACAGTGAATGAATCCATTCAAGGGATGCCAATTATTCAAGCGTTCCGTCAAGAGCGTGAAACGAAAAAAGAGTTTGAAGAATTAAATGGTGATTATTTTAAATATCAAAATAAAATTTTGAATTTAAATGCAGCAACTTCTCATAATCTAGTGTCTGTATTAAGAAATATCGCTTTCACAGGTGTGATTTGGTATTTCGGTGGCGCTTCATTAAGTGCTACAGGCGTCATTTCGCTAGGGATACTGTATGCATTCGTTGATTATTTAACACGATTGTTCTCACCAATTACAAATATGGTAAATCAGCTTGCTAACTTAGAACAATCGCGCGTTGCATCAGAACGTGTTTTTGAATTGTTAGAGGAAAAAGGGGAAGCGGTAGAAGAGGAACGTATGCCTCGCTTACAAGGAAATGTGAAGTTTGATAATGTGTCTTTTTCTTATAATGGAAAAGATGAAGTGTTAAAAAATATTTCTTTTGAGGCGAAACAAGGCGAGACTGTAGCACTTGTCGGTCATACGGGATCAGGAAAAAGTTCCATTATGAATGTACTTTTCCAGTTTTATGAGTTTGAAAAAGGAAAGCTTACGATTGACGGTCACGACGTAAAAGAGATGCCGAAACAAGCAACTCGCGAACATATGGGAATTGTACTGCAAGATCCGTTTTTATTTAGCGGGACAGTAGCATCTAATGTTAGCTTAGAGAATGAAAAAATTTCAAAAGAACGCATCGTAAAAGCTCTGCGCGATGTTGGTGCTGAAAGATTTGCGAACAATATAAATGAAGAAATTACGGAGAAAGGAAGCACACTTTCCACCGGAGAACGTCAGCTTATATCGTTTGCTAGGGCACTCGCTTTTGACCCAGCTATTTTAATTTTAGATGAAGCAACATCAAGTATTGATACAGAGACGGAAGCGATGATTCAACAAGCGCTAGAAGTTGTGAAAAAAGGGAGAACGACATTTATTATCGCTCACCGACTTTCCACAATTAAAAGCGCAGATCAAATTATTGTGCTTGATAGAGGGACGATTTTAGAAAAAGGGTCTCATGATGAACTAATGAAAAAGCGCGGGCGTTATTACGATATGTACAAAACGCAAATGGAAGGAAATCAGAGCGCTTAATATGTACGGGGGAGAACTTGCGATTTTCGCAAGTTCTTTTTTTAGTGAATCATGGCAGTTAAATAAGAAGTATTATTTTACCTTTCCAACAATAAATGCTATATTAAAAAATGTTACTTATTTTTTGTATGTAGCATTATTTTCCCCTTTTGTTTGATTATGAAGAAAAAGGATAAACTAAATAAGAACATTTTCATTGAAAAATTGTTCAAGATTGCATACAATCAATATAGTTTTTAAATTCCTATCAGAATACTTGGAGGATTACCATCATGAAAAAATTATTTTCAGTACTTGCAGTAACTACATTAGCGATCGGGATTGTAGCGGGCTGCGGTAAAGAAGAGAAAAAAGATACAGCTAGTCAAGATGCGTTACAAAAGATAAAACAAAGTGGTGAACTTGTAATTGGAACAGAAGGTACATATCCACCGTTCACATTCCACGATTCAAGCAATAAATTAACTGGATTTGATGTTGAATTAGCAGAAGAAGTTGCAAAACGTTTAGGTGTAAAACCTGTATTTAAAGAAACACAATGGGATAGCTTACTTGCTGGTCTAGATGCAAAACGTTTCGACATGGTTGCGAATGAAGTTGGTATTCGTGAAGATCGTCAAAAGAAATATGATTTCTCTAGCCCATACGTTTCATCTTCAGCCGTATTAGTTATTGCGAAAGATAAAGATAAACCTGCTACATTTGCTGATGTAAAAGGATTAAAAGCAGCACAATCTTTAACAAGTAACTATGCGGATATTGCTAAGAAAAATGGCGCGGAAATTACGAATGTAGAAGGCTTTAGTCAAGCAGCAGAATTATTAAATACTGGACGCGTTGATTTCACAATTAATGATAAATTATCAGTGTTAAACTATTTAGAAACGAAAAAAGATGCAAAAATTAAAATTGTAGATACAGAAAAAGAAGCATCACAAAGTGGATTCTTATTCCGTAAAGGTAGCGACAAGCTAGTACAAGAAGTAAATAAAGCGTTAGAAGATATGAAAAAAGACGGTACGTACGATAAAATAGCGAAAAAATGGTTCGGTGAAAATGTATCTAAGTAGTGCATTGGTTTCAGATCGATTGTCTACTTGGATAGATATTATGCAGTCTTCCTTCATGCCTATGCTGAAGGAAGCTGTGTTTACGACAATTCCATTAACGCTTATTACATTTATTATCGGGATTATACTTGCGACGTTAACGGCGCTTGCACGTATTTCAGGTAGTCGTATTTTACAATGGATTGCTCGTATCTATGTATCTATCATTCGCGGAACGCCACTTCTTGTACAGTTATTTATTATTTTCTATGGTCTTCCAACTCTTAATATTGAAGTTGAGCCATATACAGCAGCAGTTATTGGATTCTCATTAAATGTCGGTGCATATGCATCTGAAATTATTCGTGCTTCGATTCTTTCCATTCCGAAAGGGCAGTGGGAAGCAGCTTACACAATTGGAATGACATATCCGCAAGCGCTAAAACGTGTTATTTTACCACAAGCGACGCGCGTATCTATCCCGCCGCTTTCGAATACATTTATTAGTTTAGTGAAGGATACTTCATTAGCATCGTTAATTTTAGTAACAGAAATGTTCCGAAAAGCGCAGGAAATTGCGGCAATGAACTACGAGTTTTTAATTGTTTATTTCGAAGCAGGTCTTATTTATTGGGTAATTTGCTTCTTATTATCTATCGTGCAACAAATATTAGAAAAACGTTCAGAACGTTACACTCTAAAATAACCCTTTCATAAAAGGAGTTTTTGTTTTTATGATTTCAATTCAACATTTACAGAAAAGTTTCGGAGATAATACCGTACTAAAGCATATAGATTTATCAGTTGAGAAGGGAGAAGTTGTTGTTATTATCGGACCATCTGGATCTGGTAAAACGACATTCTTACGTTGTCTCAACGTGCTAGAAACGCCGAACGCTGGTAGTATTCGTATCGGTAATAAAGAGCTCGACTTCTCTCAAAAAGTATCGAAGAAAGATATTGTTAACCTTCGTACGCAAACAGGTATGGTATTCCAGCACCATAATCTATTTCCACATTTAACAGCACTTCAAAATGTAATGGAAGGGCTCGTTACAGTGAAAAAGATGGGGAAAGAAGAAGCGAAGAAAAAAGCAAACTATTTCCTTGAAAAAGTTGGTCTTGCGGATAAAGTAGACTTATATCCATTCCAATTATCAGGCGGACAACAACAGCGCGTTGGAATTGCTCGCGCGCTTGCGATGGAGCCGGAAGTGTTACTATTTGATGAGCCGACGTCAGCACTTGATCCTGAACTCGTTCAAGAAGTTCTGAAAGTAATGAAGGAACTTGCTAAAGAAGGCATGACGATGGTGATTGTAACGCACGAAATGCGCTTTGCACATCAAATTGCAAACCGTGTTATTTTCATGGATGGCGGTGTCGTTGTCGAACAAGGTACACCAGAAGATGTATTTACAAATCCAAAAGAAGAACGTACGAAGAAATTTTTACAAATGTTGCAATAAATGAAGAAAGGTCTCAAGGCATATGCCTTGAGACCTTTTTGCCATATATATTTATTTTTGGAATCCGCCAAGGCTTTGCTCAGCCATTGCAACTAGACGTTTTGTAATTTCGCCACCAACAGAACCGTTAGCACGAGCCGTAGAATCTGCTCCTAATTGTACACCAAATTCTTGAGCGATTTCGTACTTCATTTGGTCGATTGCAGCTGTTGCTCCTGGTACTACTAATTGATTTGAAGAATTTTGGTTTGCCATAGGAATATATCCTCCTTAGAGTTATAAAAATTTTTTTGGTTGGACTAGCTGGAGTTGAACCAGATTATCGCCCCGTTTGGCGCTAATCCATCGGTAATTAAGTTTGTACTCATAGTATGGATGTTACCTAGAAAGATATACGAAATAATAATTTGTAAATTTTGTAAAAAAATCTTAGTCGTTTCGTAAATTATGAAATAAGAGTAATCGTTGTATTTTTTTGAAAGAAGGCTAAACTAAGAGCGATTTGAAATATGTTTTTTGTATCCCGCTACTCTGGGGAAAATCATTAACTTCTTATTTATGACTTATCACACGTATAGTTCTATTTTGAGTAGGAGTGAGACAGAGCGCTCCTATGTACTGATAACGTATGGAGGAATCGTGATGGGAATTTGCCCGCTTTGCAACGCATTAGAATCACAAACATATTCTTGTCAAAATTGCCAAAGTATACTCCAAGATTATGGGAAAACTGTAGATTACATAGACGATTATAGTGCGTATATGGACCAAGAGTTATTAAGTGCAGTAGATGGATTAACAAATAATAATTCAAATGAATACTGCAATCATATTTTTTATTGTGGAGTATGTAATGTGGAAACAGAGGTTGTAGTAAAACTTGTGTAAATAGAAAACTTCCACCTTATGAATGAGGTGGAAGTTTTTGTTTTCGTATTTGTGAGTGAATCATAGGGGACGGGATATGCTTGGTAGTTGAGGAAGCTCCTGATTTTATTTGAGACATTTTTTCTTTTGCATCACGCAAAGAATGTTCAGTTAAGTAGATGGCATATTCGTAAAATAATTGGCGCGTTAGTTCACTTTGTTCTTTTAACTTGGCGTCTTGGAATACAGTTCGCCCAGGTTTAGAGTTCGCTTCAAAGAGCCACGGGTTTTCTTGCGTGTCTAAACCGATATCAAAACCGATTTCTCCAATATTTCCGGTTACTTGCTCATCGAGCGCGTAACTAATTTGTAAAGCTGTATGCTTTAACTTATTTTCAATTTGTACTTGTTTCGTGGAATCCGGAAAAAGTTCTTGCAGTAATTTCGTATCACCACCGCTATTTACATGCGTTGTTAAGCTACCTTTTCCAGCAATTTTTGCGACGATTGCACTGACCATCCATTGGCCGAAATGATTTTTATTTGTATGAATACGAAAATCAACAGGTTGCCCATCGAAGCGAAGCAAGGAAATACCTTGTTGTACGATAAATTTTTTTAAATCATGTCCTTTTAACACATGATTTAGAAGCGTTTCTAATGATTGATACTTTCTTAGTTTGTTTTCTTCATTTTCGCGATAACGACAGTAATAGCAATTCTCTGCTTGAGAATAAAATAGTTGATGAATATTTCTACCGAAGCTGCCGTGAATCGGTTTCATGTAAATCGATTTATACGTTCCGAGAAATCGTTCTACTTGTTCGAAGTGTTGGAATGTTTCTGTGTTTGGTAAGAATGGCATGATTGATTCGTCTTTCATAAGAAGTTGATGCACTTCCCACTTATTAAAAAATCCTGGATTAAACCATGGAATAGCATAGTCATGCTCTAATTTTCTTTTTGCTCTTACAATCGGTTTATAATTTTCGGCTTTGCGATTTGGTAAGCGGTCATAAATGACATTCGGGAAAGGCACTTTTTTCTTAATCCATTTTTCCTCTTGAAAGAAATACCCTTCAATTGTTTCATCTTCCCAGTCTATATGTTGCACACCAAAAACGAATACAAATGGTCGCAAAGTGAATGGCGGCGTGAGTAACTCGCCAAGAGAAGTTGAGCGGTTTCCTAAAGGATTAGAAGAATCATCGTTAAAACCAGTTGTGAAAATACCGATTAATGGTCCGAAAATAATCGTTTCATTTTGTGTGAATGCATGAATGGTAGTGGAATGAGGAAGCAAAAGCTTCTCTGCAATTTGTTTTCCAATAATGATTTCACGAGTAAAGGAATAATGAATTTTTACCTCTTCACTTGCAACATGGCGTACGCCGAAGGAAAGGGATGCAATTGGTGGTGTAATGGAAAAAATATAAGGTAAAGTAATACTATTTGGATGCTCATCTGAAATATTTAATGTATATATGTGCTCTTTCAAAATGAAATTACCTCCTTTCGTTATGGTGTGAAGCGACTAAACTTTAGCGGTCCGTGATATATTTTCTCGGCTAATGAATCACTATGGCGAATGTAATGTTCGTACGGGGGAATCGTGTTGACGTACATAAGCCAAATGGCCCCTTTTTGATCCATAATGGTGGAAAGCTCTAGCTCGAATAAAGAAGAATAAGATTGATCTAATGTTTGAAACACTTCATTTATAATGTCTTGTAAAGCGTCTTGTAATAATTGTACACCGGTACTAGATAATACGTATTTAATTTTTGAAAATGAATGTAGCGAAGAATCATCCGTTGCCGAAAGTAAGAGTTGATTCGGAAATGAGCTTTTTTGTATAAATTGACCGATAACGTTCCACTTCTGTTCTTTATTTTTTTGTAAAATGGTTCGAATATGAAGTGGGTATGTCAATTGATTTGGTGGTTGCAGCATTGTATGGGTAATGTAACGTGCTGAACGTATATTACATTTGTACCAAGATATAAATTCATCTGTCCGTTTGATTGGGACAGAAGTACGATAGGCGGCATTTATCGTATCGATATGAAACGTTTTGTTTTTATAAGCGACCCGGTACAGACTTTCATTGGAATGTGTGTTAGTAGGACGTATAATAATATCTTTTGTTTTTAATAACAGTTTGAAAATGTTTTGTATCGTCGCTATTTCAAATTTTGGTATATAAGGAGATAATTTTTTATTCGTGAGAAATACATCATGCAGTTCGCTTAAGTCAATGAGTGTGTTATTTAAAAAGGTAGTGGAAGCACGGTTGTGTAATGAGTGAATAATTGACTTTGCTTTTTCGAAGTTTGTGTCCTCGTTAAAAGAAGAACGATCGTATATATAAGAAGGAATAGGGAATGTTTGCTCTTTCCATTTTCCTGTATCAGTATCATAAATCAGACCAGAAATAAGATCTGTTTTAGGATCAATACTAAATGGCGTAAACTGGGCAACGACATTATGATAAAGCCGAGCGCGTTTAGCGATTTCGGTGTAATACGTTTGCTCATAATGAGGCTGAGAAGTTAAAATACCAAGAACCAACGAAATCACTCCTTTACTAACAAAATGTTGGCACAATAGGCGAAGCTATATATTGCAAATACGTTTTTATACCATTATACTTTTGTCCGTATGATGATATGCTATAGTTTTGGCGAAGCGAAAGGTTGATTGTAATGAATATATGGTTAAGTATGTTAACGACGACAGGGCTCGGAGCAATTATTGGAGGATTCACAAATCATTTAGCGATAAAAATGTTATTTCGGCCTCATCGTCCTATTTATATTGGGAAATTTCAAGTTCCATTTACACCAGGATTAATTCCGAAGCGCCGCGATGAACTTGCGGTTCAATTAGGAAAAATGGTTGTCGAGCATTTGTTAACGCCAGAAGGAATCGGAAAGAAGTTAACGAATGAAGAGTTTCAAAAAGGTTTAATCCACTGGGCACAAGTAGAAGTGGATAAAGTAATGACGAATGAACAATCACTACGACAAATGTTAGAAAAATGGAACGTAGCGCATGTAGAAAAAGAAGCGACCGAGAAAATTGAACATGTGATTACAGAAAAGATTGAGGCATTTTTAGAAGAGTACTATACATATACATGGGAACAAGCTTTACCCCATTCTGTTCATGAAAAAATTGAGAATGCGATTCCAAATTTCTCGGCGTTTATTTTAGGAAGAGCAACTCAATTTTTTGAAAGTGAAGAAGGGAAAGCACGTCTTTCAAAAATGATTGATGATTTCTTTGCTTCTAGGGGAACGTTGCTTAACTTAGTCGGAATGTTTTTAGGGAATGTAAGTGTAGTGGATCGTGTGCAGCCAGAGGTTATTAAGTTTTTAGCGCAAGATGGCACAAAACAGCTTTTAACTGATGTATTGCAAAAAGAGTGGGAAAAGTTAAAAGGAAGAGATGTAAAAGAATTAGAAACGTTTGTAGAAAAAGAAATGATTGTAAGCTCCATATTGTCAGCAGTTAAAGTTGAGGAAACAGTAAGTAAGTTTTTAAACCAATCTGTGCAGCAAGTATGTGAGCCAGTTCGAGAAACAATTATGGAAAAGGTAGTCCCAAGTGCAGTAACGAAAGGCTTGAAGTGGGGGACAGAAAACGTAGCGAGTATATTAAAGAATCTCCATCTTGCGGAAATTGTCCAGCAAGAAGTGTCCACATTTTCAACGGAGAGACTAGAAGATTTAGTGCTGTCCATTACAAAAAATGAACTAAAAATGATTACGTATTTAGGTGCTTTATTAGGCGGAATGATTGGACTCGTGCAAGGATTATTACTGCTATTCCTTAAATAATAAGATAAGTACATAGAAATAAAAGTGAAATTTCTTCACATCTCTTGCATAGTTTGATATGGTAAGAAGAGGTGCGTATGTAAACGTACTTAAAAGGCAGTGCGCATGACAAGTGCTAGCCTTCTAAAGGAGGAAAAATAAAATGACAAAAAACATTCATGATGTTGCATATGAATTACAAAAAGCAATCGCTGAAAACGAAGATTTCCAAACATTAAAAGCAAGCTACGTAGCAGTACAAGGCGACGCAGCTTCAAAGAACTTATTCGATGAGTTCCGCACAATGCAACTTGGCCTACAACAAAAAATGATGCAAGGTCAAGAAATCACTGAAGAAGATAACCAGAAAGCACAAGAAGTTGTAGCTCGCATTCAACAAGATGCTAAAATTACAAAGTTAATGGAAACTGAACAACGCCTAAACATCGTTATCACTGACGTTAACAAAATTATCATGAAGCCACTTGAAGATTTATATAACGCACAACAACAAGCGTAATAGCAGAAGACGCCCCTCGGATGGGGCGTCTTTTTTGTTTGTTATTTGTGAAAGTACTCCGTTTCAATATTCTTCGCCTTCAAAAATGTTTCAATTTCTTTTTGCTTCCTACCATTCACTTTCTCAAAGCGTTTTGTAAAAGAAAAATTAGTTTTGAATAAGTTACCATCTTGAGCGAGTTTGTCTAATTCTTGCTCTAGTTCTACTGAAAGTGCCGTAGACGCTGAAATGTAATCATGAATTTCCTTCGAAGGTTGTTTGTAATCATCAGGGATCGTATTGTTACTAATAAAATTATGGAAGTTCGCATCGTTTTGTTTTGCTAAATCTACTAGTTGTTTTAATTTCTCCCGATCGGATGCCGTGACTTCCTCGTCAGACATGGCTGACGAAAGTGGGACGATGTTTTCGTATAACTCTCCGCTATAATCTAAATACGTTTTTATATTTTGTTTCATTTCGTCTTCGTTAATCGTTTCGTTCTTTTTTGAGGAACTAAATATAGTTTCTGGAATTTTAATCGTAACATCTTTAATAGATTGCACATCATCTAATTTATCATATCGTATATCATTTGCTTCATTAGATTGTGAATCGTGTGAACAAGCTGATAGAAATAAAATTGTAAGTAACATGAGTGTATATAAAATATGCTTTTTCATATGAATCTCCTTTTACATTCGTTATTATCTTTGTAAAATAGCTACATTCCATTTCAAGTACTTAACTAAAGCTGCGTATAAATGTTTTATCATTTGATAACATATGACAGATATGAGTAAACCGACGCAAAAAGCGATGAACACATTATAAACATCGGAATAACTAATTTGATGAAACCCTTTGAAAAATCCTAGCCCTATTAATAAAATAGGTGAAATGATTAAGAATGGAGTGGCAATGATAAGTGCTAGAAGAATCGGTAATAAAAAGAGTAGTACGAAAAAGGCGATAATGATAAAGGCAAAGTTTAAAACACTTAAGCTCATAACAGAAAATAGTGCGGTTATCATATTTTTGAAGTTTTGTTTCTTGTCAGCGTTTTGTATTGCATAGGAAACATTAAGTTCTTTCGCGATCGTTTTAGGGTTTCCTAGTTTTCTAGCAATTTCTTCTTCACATTTCCCATCTTGTTTCCCACTGATAAAATGAGTTTCATACTCCGAAATAATATCTTTCTTTTCTACATTGGGCATATTCCGCAGGGAAGAACTAAGTTGTTCCAAAAATTCACTTTTGTTCATAACAATCACTTTCCTTTATAGAATGATGAATTAAAGCTGAGAATCTTATCTTTTGAAAGGGGATACGAATCACGAATGCTATTCCAATTAATGGTTATTCCAATATTTACAAATATATCATTTACTAGTGTTCTTTGCAAGGTACTGTAAACCTTTTGGTACCGTGATGAGATGGAAGTTTTTTATGTATTTTTAGAGGAGATATAAAAATGTTATTTTAAGATAAATAAAGGATTGTAAGCGTATTCTCTGGTAGTTGTCAAAATAATGTCAAATTCATATTCTTGGAAAAATAATGTATTTGTAATATAATGATAAATAATACTTCACCACATTAATTAACTAGGTGAAATTAAAAATCTTTATTACACACATTATGAAATAAAGGAATGATTAGTTTGAGTACAGATGTAAAAGCAAACGACGTGAAGACAAAAACAAAAGGAGCAGATCTTGTTGTTGATTGTTTAATTAAACAAGGTGTTACACATGTTTTCGGTATTCCAGGAGCGAAGATTGACTCTGTATTTGATGTACTGCAAGAAAGAGGACCAGAGTTAATTGTTTGTCGTCATGAACAAAACGCAGCATTTATGGCAGCCGCGATTGGTAGATTAACAGGGAAACCGGGTGTGTGTCTTGTAACTTCAGGACCAGGGACATCAAATTTAGCGACAGGTCTTGTTACTGCGAATGCGGAGAGTGATCCCGTTGTTGCTTTAGCTGGTGCAGTTCCGCGTACTGATAGATTGAAACGTACGCATCAATCTATGGATAATGCTGCACTATTCGAACCAATCACAAAATATAGCGTAGAAGTAGAGCATCCTGATAATGTGCCAGAAGCACTATCAAATGCATTCCGAAGTGCGACTTCTACAAATCCAGGCGCTACTTTAGTAAGTCTTCCGCAAGATGTTATGACTGCGGAAACGACTGTAGGGTCTATCGGTGCGCTTTCTAAGCCACAGCTTGGAATCGCTCCCACACATGATATTACATATGTAGTAGATAAAATAAAAGCAGCAAAATTACCGGTTATTTTACTCGGTATGAGAGCGAGCACAAATGAAGTGACGAAAGCTGTTCGTGAATTAATTGCGGATACAGAATTACCTGTCGTTGAAACATATCAAGCAGCTGGTGCCATTTCACGTGAGTTAGAAGATCATTTCTTCGGCCGTGTTGGACTATTCCGTAACCAACCAGGTGATATTTTACTAGAAGAGGCAGACCTTGTTATTTCTATCGGTTATGATCCAATTGAGTATGATCCAAAATTCTGGAATAAACTTGGAGACAGAACGATTATTCACCTTGATGACCATCAAGCAGATATCGATCATGATTACCAACCAGAGCGTGAATTAATTGGCGATATTGCCTTAACAGTAAATAGCATCGCAGAAAAATTACCGAAACTTGTATTAAGTACGAAATCAGAAGCGGTATTAGAACGATTACGCGCGAAATTATCAGAACAAGCAGAAGTTCCAAATCGTCCTTCAGAAGGTGTTACGCATCCGCTTCAAGTGATTCGTACACTTCGTTCTTTAATTAGTGACGACACAACCGTTACATGTGACATCGGTTCCCATTCTATTTGGATGGCGAGATGTTTCCGTTCTTATGAACCACGTAGATTATTATTTAGTAACGGCATGCAAACGTTAGGTGTTGCACTTCCTTGGGCAATCGCTGCTACTTTAGTAGAACCAGGTAAAAAAGTAGTTTCCGTATCAGGTGACGGTGGTTTCTTATTCTCAGCGATGGAGTTAGAAACAGCGGTACGTTTAAATTCTCCAATCGTCCATCTTGTATGGAGAGACGGCACATATGATATGGTTGCATTCCAACAAATGATGAAATACGGCAGAACATCAGCTACAGAGTTTGGCGATGTTGATCTTGTGAAATATGCGGAAAGTTTCGGGGCGTTAGGTCTTCGTGTTAACACGCCTGATGAATTAGAAGGGGTATTAAAAGAAGCACTAGCAGCAGACGGTCCTGTCATTATTGATATTCCAATCGACTACCGTGATAACATTAAATTAAGCGAAAAATTATTACCAAACCAATTAAACTAATGGAGGCAGATTTGAGATGACTGTTGCGCAATTAATCGATATTGATGCAAAAAAAACGAAAATGAGTAATGAAGTATATCAAACATCTACAATGCTTGCGCTATTAGATGGTATATATGATGGTGTGATTAGCTTTGAGGAATTGAAAGAACGTGGTGATTTCGGCATCGGCACATTTGATCAATTAGATGGTGAAATGATCGCGTTTGATAATGAATTTTATCATTTACGTTCAGATGGTTCAGCAGAAAAAGTAGAACCAGAAGAAACAACACCGTTTGCGACTGTAACGTTTTTTGAAAAAGAAATGAGTTATACAGTAGAGCATCCAATGAATCGTGAAGAAGTGGAAGCTTTATTACATGAATTGATGCCTAGTAAAAACCTATTTTATGGTATTCGAATGGATGGTACGTTCCGTGAAGTAAGAACGAGAACTGTTCCAAGACAAGAAAAACCGTATACACCGCTCGTTGAAGTGACGAAATCACAACCAATCTTTTCATTTAAAGATACAGAAGGTACGCTAGCTGGATTTTGGACACCAGATTATGCGCAAGGTATTGGTGTAGCTGGTTTTCACTTACATTATATTGATGATGAAAGAAGCGGAGGCGGACATGTTTTCGATTATGTTGTTGAAAACTGTACGATCCAAATTTGTCAAAAAGCTCATATGCATTTAGCACTTCCAGAAACAGCTGACTTTATGGCGGCTGAATTATCTAGAGAAAACTTAGAGGATAATATTGCGACTGCGGAAGGTGCGGAGTAAAAGGGAGAGACTGTTCCATTTTGGAACAGTCTTCTTTTATTCGTAATGTCATTATTTGTCGGTAAGTCGATATTCCTTGTCGAATCGTTGATATATTTTTAGTTAGGATAGATATATTTGAAAAATCGTTGATATATTGCAAGTTACGATAGATATATTCGGAAAATCGTTGATATCGTTTATTTCTTTGAAACAAATGGATGCCCCTCATAATAAAAACGCCACGGATAATGTACAGCTTCTTCTGCATAGTCGATGTTAATACGAGGTCCTGCTGTTATTTCATATTGTGATGATAGGTGTTCTTCTTCCGGGACGAGTTCAATATGTAATGTGTCACTTTGTAACGATACGCCCCGTTCTACTAAAGTAATTCCGAGTGCACGGCATAGTTTGCCAGGTCCGTTCGTTAAATTTTTATACTGCGCTTTTGTAACGTCTGTTTTGTTGTAGCGCGCTAGTTTTATTTCTTCTATTCCATCTACTGGTTCAAGGGCTCGAATGAGCACTCCTTGCGGGGTACCAATTGGCGCTGTAATGACGTTAAAACAATGATACATACCGTAAATTAAATATACGTAAGCATGTCCTGGTGCACCAAACATAACTTCCGTGCGATCTGTTCGTCTACCTCCGTAACTATGCGCGGCTTTATCATCGGGACCTTTGTATGCTTCTACTTCTACAATGATTCCGCTTCGTTTTACTCCGTCTACAATATGTACAAGTTTCTGTCCGAGTAATTTCTTTGCGACTTCTAACGTATCGCCTTCATAAAAGGAAGGTGGTGCTTGCATTGTACTATCTCCTTTACTAAGTGTATATGTATATAGTAAACCAAATTTTCAGTAGTAATTCTAACTCGTTCTATTTGCTACATTTATTTCATAAATTATGGATAGAGTACAACAGCGAAGAGGGGGAGTGCGACATGATTTATCGCTTACTAGCTCTTAACATAGATGGGACACTACTATACAACAACGGAAAAATTGCAAAAGGATTAAGAGAAACAATTGAATTTGTGAAAAGAAAAGACGTATACGTTACATTATTTACGAGCCGTAATTTTCAATCTGCTCATAAAGTAGCAAAGGCGTTAAAATTAGATTCTATATTAGTGACACACGGTGGTGCTTTCGTTTCAGCAACGTTAGATAAGCCGTATTTTCAAAGAAGATTATCGGAAGAGAAGACGTTTAACATTGTGCAAGTGTTAGAGCACTTTGATTGTAACGTTCGCATTTCTCATGAACGGTTTTCAATCGGAAATCGTGAGAGAAATACACCAAACTTAATTGCACGTACTGTATTATCAAGTGCAGATCCATTATTTTATCCAGTTCAATTTGTAGACTCGTTAGGTGATGCGCTTCGTGATCATCCAGTAGCAGCGCCAAAAATTGATGTTATTTTCCAAAGTAAAGGTGAAAAAGAACGAGGGTTAAATACATTAAGAAAAGCATTTCAAGATATAGAGTATGTTGAGTGCGATTCAAAACGAATAGAAATTTTGCCGCAAAATGTATCAAAATTACGTGGATTACAATTGCTTGGAGAGCATTTAAATATTTCGCTAAACGAAATGGTTGCAATTGGAGATAGTTTAGAAGATCTAGAAGTAATTGAAAATGTAGGACTCGGGGTAGCGATGGGGAACTCGCCTGTAGAGTTAAAGCAAGCAGCCGACTGGATTACACGTTCAAATAGTGAAAATGGTGTAGAGTATATGATTAAAGAACATTTCCGTAAGCAATTCCCGCTTCCGTTTTTGAAGAATCATAAAAATACACCGAAATGATGAAAGAAAAACGTAGCGAAAACGCTACGTTTTTTCATGTTTAAGCTTCAATAACCTTAAGCATTCGATTTAAAAATGCAGCTGCTTCAGCACGTGTTGCTGTGCCTTTTGGTACGAATTCATTACGTTCATTTCCTTTTACGATTCCGTATGCGTAAACATTTTGTAATGCCTTCTTATCGTATGCTAAATCTTGGTCAGTGAATGGTAATTTCATTTCTTTTCTATAAATTGAGTTATATGCTAATGCACGGTCAATCATAATAACAGCTTCATCACGCTTTATTGTAGCGGTTGGATCAAATTTATTATTCCCACGGCCACTAATGATACCTGCGCTAGCGGCACGATTAATGCCGTCTACTAAAGATGGATGTGCTTCGTTTAAGTCTGTAAATTTAGCGTTTCCAGCAGGTAAATTTAAAGCTCTCGACATTAAATTTGCAAATTCAGCTCGTGTTACGAGGCGGTTTGGCCAGTAAGAACCATTTCCGTCACCGAACATGATTTTTCTAGCTGCTAACTGACGAATGTCTTGCTCATACCACCCGCCTGTAATGTCGTCTTTTTCATGAGGGACTTCTGGCGGCGGCATAACATCTTTACGATTTTCATTATAGTAAGCGTTCGTGCCTTTTAAGAAAGCATCCCATTGTCCGCGCTGAATCATAAATGCAGGGCAGTTTTTTCCGCTCCAAAATTGATGCTTTTGAACGTGATCTAGAGATATGTTTAATTCGTTCATTAAATAAGCAGCTAACTTGCGCGCATTTTCAACCGCTTTCGCATAATTTCCATCACTATTCACAGCAATTTCAATTCCGATAGATTCATAGTTTCCTGTCTTATTTCCAGCATGCCAACCAACTTCATTTAATGGAAGGTGTTGATAAATTTCTTTGTCGTCTACTGTAAAATGCCAAGATGCTGAACGATCCGTATTTCCACGTGCTTGGCTATCTAAGTACTTCGCGTGATTTAAAGCGTTAGCACCTTTACTTGTATTAGCAGTTTCATGAATTGTAATGTATTTCGGTTCCATTGCGTAGCCAGGGCGAATGTTTTCATTCCCTTTTGGAACGATCATTTCTTTAAATGTAACACCATAAACGTTATTTGTAGGCAAATTAGATGGTGTTTTGAAGAAAGTTGCGCTTCTCTTTTCGATAGAACCTGTTTTTTCAAATAATGATGCTTTCGTACCTTCAAATGTCGCTGAAGGAGCATAAATCCATTTTTCAGTTCCGTTCGTTTGAATTTTAAACCAATTCCCAGCTTGTTCAGTAGGAGTTACTGTTTGTGGCTGTAACGTCTTTTCTTCTTTAAATGATTGGAAAGGGAACGAATATACTGATGTTTCTTCTGTTACAATTAGTTTTTGATTCGAAAGTTTATGAATCTCTTGTACTTCTAGACTATTACTTTCCTTATTAACCCAGCCAGAACCAAATGTAGTTTGTATATAATATGCATTCCCTTTTTTCTTCGTTGCCTTTACTACCGGTTCAGCAATTTCAATATTTGTTTTGGTTTTTAAGTCGTTTGAATCGTATAGTGGAAGTTTTGTTGATAAGTGGAGAAGATATTCACCCGAGATTTCAAGGTCGTTTTCTTCGTCATGTCTATGCTGTTTTGCATGTTCTTCAATGCTTTTTAAAGCTTGTTCATCCATAGACAATTCCGCAGTTTTCTCTATACTTTCTGCGAATGAATGGGTAGGTGCTATAAATGTTTGTAATGCCAAAGATAGTGCTAAAATGTTGTAAAGCTTTTTTTTCATAGTTGTTTTAACACGTAATAGTCTTTATTGCGTGTTAAGAGTCCTCCTTTATATGTATTTAAATTAGTAGCAAGTACTAATACGTTCTAGATTGTAACAAGAGTATATTACAATGTCTATACAACTAAGAAAAGTTCGTTAAAAATCAATATTAAGTTTGTTTTAAATAGGATATTAAAATAAGGTAAAACCTTCTGTATTGACCTGCAAACGCCCTTCAAGTAAACTAAAGAGAGTTTGCAAATGAAAAGGTGATAATGTTGTTAATTTCAATTAAAACGTTACAAGATGATCGTTTTTTACGTCCGCTGCAAAATATTGGCGGCTTATTTTTTGAAGATAGTACGATTGGATTTGAACAAGAGGAAGCAAATTTAATCGTTGATATACACATTGAAGAGAATGTAAAAGCATCTGCTCGTTTAACAGATGTTGCTACTGGAAATGTGTATGAAGAAACATTCGCGAAAGATTTATCTGCTTTCACAGATGAAAAAGAGCGTATGAAGCAAGTGAAACACGTTGTTTCTTATGTATATCTTTCTGTTCTTCAGCAGTTAACTGGTATTGAACAAAGCTGGGGCATTTTAACAGGAGTTCGTCCGACAAAACTTCTTCATAAAATGCTTCAAAATGGTATGTCAAAAGAAGAAGCACATCAAGAGCTTCGTGAAAGCTATTTAATTCATGAAGAAAAAATTGAACTTCTTCAGCGTATTGTGGATTGCCAATTAGCGGTAGTTCCGGATTTATACCGTTTGAAAGAGGAAGTAAGTATTTATATCGGTATTCCATTCTGCCCAACAAAATGTGCATATTGTACATTCCCGGCTTATGCAATTAACGGACGCCAAGGCTCTGTTGATTCATTCTTAGGTGGTTTACATTATGAAGTTCGTGAAATTGGTAAGTTTTTAAAAGAAAAAGGTGTAACAGTTACGACGATTTATTACGGCGGCGGTACACCGACAAGTATTACAGCAGAAGAGATGGATATGCTGTATGAAGAAATGTATGAAGCGTTCCCAGATGTGAAAAATGTGCGTGAAGTAACAGTTGAGGCAGGTCGCCCAGATACAATTACGCCAGCGAAGCTAGAAGTGTTAAATAAATGGAATATTGACCGTATTAGTATTAATCCGCAGTCATACCATCAAGAAACATTAAAAGCAATCGGACGTCACCATACTGTAGAAGAAACAATTGAGAAGTATCATTTAGCTCGTGAAATGGGAATGAACAATATTAATATGGACTTAATTATTGGTCTTCCTGGTGAAGGGTTAGATATCTTCAAGCATACGTTAGATGAAACAGAAAAGTTAATGCCAGAATCGTTAACAGTTCATACGTTATCATTCAAACGTGCTTCTGAAATGACGCAAAACAAACGTAAATATAAAGTAGCAGGTCGTGAAGAAATTACAGCGATGATGCACGAAGCAGAAGAATGGACGCAAAAGCATAATTACGTACCATATTACCTATACCGTCAAAAGAATATTTTAGGTAACTTAGAGAACGTTGGTTATGCAATGCCGACGCAAGAAAGTATTTACAACATTGTCATTATGGAAGAAGTTCAATCAATTATCGGACTTGGCTGTGGTGCATCAAGTAAATTTGTTCATCCGAAGACAGGTGCAATTACGCATTTCGCAAATCCGAAAGATCCAAAATCATATAACGATGGCTTCGTAAAATATACAGAAGATAAACTGAAAATTTTAGAAGAGCTATTTGTATAAGAAGAAAGAGGTTGTTCCAATTTGGAACAACCTCTTTTTTTATCCTGCTATTTGTGGGAGTCGGGCTGCCCGTAAATGCTCGATCGGTGTGGGCCGATTACAGTTCCACTCTGCTTTGTCAGTTTTTGTCGGTAAGTCGATATATTCGAAAAATCGCTGATATAAATTGAGTTACGGTTGATATATTCAAAAAATCGCCGATATAATTTCACTTACTGACAAGCGGAACCGTTTGTAAAACTATGTCGATAATAATCAGAAAAATTAGTCAAATCATTAGAGGACAATGTCTACTTATGGACGAAATGATAGATTTATGAAAGAGAAAAGGGGGAAATTGTTGGCATGTACATGACGATAGGGAGAATTTTTGATTTATCTGTTGGTAAGTATCCGAATAAAGAGGCGTTAGTGGAACCAGAAAAAAATATTCGCTGGACTTATAAACAGTGGGATGAGCAAATAAATAAAACGGCGCACGCTCTATTAGAAGAAGGAGTAAGAAAGGGAGATACTGTATCTGTTTACTTATATAACTGCCGTGAATTTGTAAACGTTTACTTAGCCTGTGCGAAAATTGGAGCGATCTTTAACCCAATTAATTTCCGCTTAAAAGCAAAAGAAGTATCTTATATTCTTCAGGACGCATCCTCGAAAGTCGTTGTTTTTGAAAAAGCAGTTGAATCAACTGTCGCTATCATTGAACGAGATTTCCCAAATTCGTCTTTTTGGTATGTAGAAGACGATACACCTTCTTATGCAAGTTCCTACCATGAAAAAGTGAATGCAGCATCTTCTGACAAAGTAGATATCGAAATTGATGAAATGGATTATTGTTCTATGCTATATACGAGCGGTACGACAGGTCATCCGAAAGGCGTGTTACATCGCCATCGTGAAATGGCTGAGCATAGTATGATTTGTACGTATTTCTTAAAATATAATAGAGATAGTGCTGGGCTTGTAGTGGCGCCTTTATATCATTGCGGCGAGTTAAATGCTGGAATCATTCCGCGCATTCAAGTTGGTGGAAAGAATGTTATTTTACATCACTTTGATACGGATAGAGTATTACATACGATTCAAGAAGAGAAGATTACGACATTTTTTGCAGCACCGACGATGTGGAATATGTTACTGCAAAAAGATTTAACGCAGTACGATTTAACATCGATGAAGATTGGTATATATGGAGGAGCAGCGATGGCTCCAGCGCTAGTGAAAGAATGTAAAGAACGTCTTTATATTGATCTTGTACAAATATACGGAATGACAGAAATGGGACCAGTAGTTGCGTTTCTCGTAGAAGAAGATCAAATTACGAAAGCAGGTTCAGCGGGAACACCATGCTTTAGTCATGAAATCCGCATTGTAAAACCGAACGAAGATGTACCAGCAGAGCCAGATGATGTATTGCCTCCTTATGAAGTTGGGGAGATTATTTTGCGCGGCCCAACTATGATGGCTGGTTATCATAACCGAGAAGAAGCAAATGCAAAATCGATGTATAAAGGATGGTATCATTCGGGTGATTTAGGTTATTTCGATAAAGATGGATATTTATTCGTCGCAGATCGTGTAGATGATATGGTAATTAGCGGCGGCGTTAATATTTATCCACGTGAAATTGAAGATTTCCTTCATAGTCATCCTGGTATATTAGATGTTGCGGTGCTTGGTGAGCCAGATGAATTATGGGGAGAACGTGTAGTGGCTGTCATTGTAAAGAAAGATGAAGCGATTACAGAAAAAGATTTGGAAATATATTGTAAAGAAAGTGATGAATTAGCAGATTATAAACGCCCACGTCATTATTTATTTGTGGATGAACTTCCTCGTAATGCGAGTGGGAAATTGCAGAAGTTTGTGCTTAGGGAGTCTTTGAAAGGCGCGAAAAAATAGAAAGTTTCGGATGCCTCATATCTACGTAATTTTCGCCTGTTTGTCTGTAAGCAATATCTTTGTTCTTTTGTAGAGGTGGAGAATTAAGTGAAGATCAATCAATCTTCACTTAATTCTCGTTTTTTTGTAATGAAGAGTAATTCGTACATTTGAAACAATGTGAAAGAACTAAAGTGATGTAATGTACAAAAAAAGACACCCTAAGGTGCCTCTTTCCGACTTGAACCATTTTCATTTCATACGAATCTATCCGTATTACCCCTTTGTTATAAGTGTAAACACATACTATAAAACAGAATCGTCTATATACACTAATTGTTAGTTCAAAAAATACAAGAGATTTGAACTTAGTATTGGAGTAACGCCACATCCCCTAAAATGATTGATATGTTACGCCTTTTAAAAGAATCTGCTTTATAGAACGTGTCCACAAGTTATATTTTACTACATGTAATATTCATTTAGTTTATTTTTTGTGAATATGTATAATTACATAAACTTCATAAGGAAATGAGAGTATACTTTATTATTTTGTAATAAAGGAAAAGCCCGCCTACAAAAAATAGGGGGCTTTTCTTATTTTTTATAAATGTTTATTCCAATTATATTATCAGATGAATCTAAACGAACATACACGTCATCTGACAAAAGGTGGGCATTATATATTCTTTGTTTATATGTTGATATCTCGAAGCGTTTTCCATTTGATTCACATTCCAGAATAATCATATCTCCATGTTCTTTCCAATTTACTAATCTAGCAGTTGTATTCATTTTTAATCCTCCTCTAAATCATTTTATGAAAATTAATAGAGATAGTGTGAGGAAGGAGTTTATATAGTCAAAAAGAAAGGTGAAGATATTGAAGAGATAGTAACTTTAAAAAACAAACCATTTAATTATATTAATATAACAGAAGGGAGGGATAGCCATGCAATTAGTTTGTTTTAAAATAGTAAGTGGTCAATACTTCTTATTTGTAGAAGGTATTCAAATTCCTGTACCAATTCCAGCAGCAGCTCTATTAATTGGTTTAGGAATAATTCCACTTTGTTCTTAATGTAAGAACTTTCAGTAGTTCTACTTTTTAATTGAAAAACCCTCAAGCATTCATATACTTGAGGGTTTTTTATTGTTATAAAAATCGTTGAATGAAATGGGGTTCGCAACATTGTTTGATGGTCATGTTGGGATGCCCACTTTCTACTTTTATTTACGTGAAAATCCTTCTTCATCAAGGTATTCCGCAGCTTCTGGATAAGAGTTGAATGTACCATCTAAGTTTACACCAGCGTACACGTTCCACATATCGTCCTCTGAGATAAGAGTAAGGATATGGCCGTCTTCGTTATGCCATTCCTCTTCTTTCGCAGGTTCTGCAGGAACAACTACTTCTTCTTGTGAAAGTAATTCAATTGATTGCTCAATTACTGAGCGTAATTCATCTGCTGAAAATTCGCGGATGTTAACCATACCTTTATCATCTGTTTTGTAACCTTTAATACCACTTGCATATACAAATCCGTTTCCATTTGGATGTAAGTGATAAACAACGTTCTTTTTATCTAAACGACTTTCTTCAAAGTGAAAGTTCACGCGTTTTAATGATACGTTCTTTCTTTCTAATTCTGGGAAAGATTCAATAATCGATAATTTTTCTTCAAAAGTTAGCATAGTGCCTCCAAATATATAATAAAAGATTTAATTTATCTATTATAGCACAGTTACAATGGTTTCCAAAGATGCGGTGTGAGCTTGCAATTGAATACGTTTACGTCACGAGACTGTAAAAAGTGGACTAACGAATGTATTCTTTTAGGTGTACAATGGAACGTGGACTTAATGTGAAGGTGGTTATTATATGTTTCAAAGAATAGCAAAGGAATGTTTAGCTGGTTTTACTGTTGCAATTGTTGCGTTGCCACTTGCCATTGCATTTGGTATTGCTGCAACAGGAACGTCTGAGGGAGCACTAGTCGGATTGTATGGTGCGATTTTTGCAGGTTTATTTGCGGCGTTATTTGGCGGGACACCTGGGCAAGTAACGGGGCCAACTGGGCCGATTACTGTTATCGCAACAGGGGTTATTGCGACGCACGGATTAGAGGCGAGTTTTATAGCCTTTATGATGGCGGGACTGTTTCAAATTTTATTTGGTGTATGTAAGCTTGGTTCTTACGTTCGATACATTCCGTATCCTGTCGTTTCAGGATTTATGAACGGAATCGCATTAATTATTATTTTAGGTGAAATGAAGCATGTGCAAAATAGTTTTCTACTCGTAATATTAACGATTATTGTAATGATTGTTTCTGGAAAATGGATTAAGGCTATTCCATCTAGTTTAGTTGCATTAGTTGGTGTGACAGCTATGCTTCCTTTATTTTCTTCGGCGTTAGAAGGGCTTGCAGTGAAGTTGCCGGTTATCGGAAACTTGTCATTAAATAAGGTGATTGAGAAGATTGGAACGATTCCAGAAGCGATGCCGACGCTTCATATTCCATCTTTAAGCGGAACAGGTGTAGCAGAACTTATTTTACCAGCGCTTAGTATTGCTTTATTAGGATCGATTGACTCGTTGTTAACATCGGTCGTAATGGATAATGTGACGGGTACACGTCATAAAAGTAATAAAGAACTGGTCGGACAAGGTATTGGTAATATGGTGAGCGGGTTGTTTGGCGGATTAGCAGGTGCAGGGGCGACTGTACGGTCTATCGTGAATATAAGAAGTGGTGGTAAAACGGCGCTTTCAGCATGTATGCATAGTGTTATATTATTTATTTTCATTATGGGACTTGGATCGGTCGTACAATACATTCCGCTCGCTGTATTATCAGGTATTTTAATTTTAACTGGTATTGGTATGTTTGATTGGGAAAGTATGAAGAAAATGCATGTAGCACCAAAAGGTGATGTCATTGTTATGCTCGTAACGATGGTTGTCACAGTGAAGTTTGATTTAATGATCGCTGTTGCATTCGGTATTATTCTTTCATTCATCATATACATCGTGAAATGTAAAGAACGTAAAACTTCTATTGTAAAAGAGAAGGACGCAACATATAAAATTAAAGGTCCACTTTCTTTCCTAACAGTGGATCGTGTTTTTTATGCTTTACAAGACGTAAAGTCTCCGGTTGTTTTACGTATGAAAGATGTGCGCTATATGGATGTATCAGGCGCAATGGCTTTGCTGAACTTTGTGGAGCAGTCGGATAAAGTAGGTGCGAGTGTGACACTAGAACAAGTGCCTGCTCATATTGAAAACACGTTAGTAACGATGGCGAGTAATGAGCAGAAAGATAAATTACAGTTTGTAAAAGCTGAAGCTATATAAGTAAATGCCCTCGTATGAGGGTGTTTTTTATTCGGTTTAATATCTCTATATAGAGATATTTTGCGTTTATTGACATTTATTAATCTTAGCAGTATAGTAACATCTTAGATTAGCAATGTGCTATTATAAGAAGGTATATGAATTTTGAGATTCCTTTATATTCAGAAGGAAGAGCTTTAAGCTGGAGGGAATATTTGATGTACAAACAGTTACCACACGGAGTGAAAATCGGGATTACGCGATCAATTGTTGTTTCTTTTGAGAAGTATATGAAAGAAATTGAATGGAATGAAGAAAAATTTGATATGCAGCAATTTGTTGAACAGTGGAAACAATATTTATACACAAAATCAACTTGGATTAATAAAGTAGATGATGAGTTGAAAGAACATCCAGATTTCCATCAAGCGTTAGCAGTGAAAGTGAATGAAAAAATTAACGAGCTTATTAATGAAGAGCCGAGCGAAGAGCAAGTAGAGCAATTAAAGAAAAATAAAGTGAAGCATGTAGATGAAATGTGCAAATTAGAAGCTGAATATCATATTGAACGTTTATTAGTAACGAAATAAATTTTACATAAAGAATAAGCCTGTTCAAGGAGGTGTGATGACCATCTTTTTGAACAGGTTTTTTTGTATGGGAAAGAATAAGAGAGGCTGCTTTTAGAGCAGCCTCTCTTATTAGTCTTGTGGTACAAATGCTTTCCAAGAAGATAGATCCATATCTTCTTTTAATATAGATGAAGCAGGGAAAACAAATGACCACGGTTTTGTAGTGTTCGCTTTAATTTCAAGATTCGGTAACGTGAAAGCACCTTTCACGACAACTGCACCTGATGCATCTTCAATATGAAGTGGAAGTTGCTCTAGTTGAATCGTGTCTTTGCAACCGTTACGAATAAGAAGTGTTGTATGTAAATCACCGTTTTCTTTTCTTGCAGCTTGCAGACCTAGGAAGTTAATTTCACCATCATTTGGAGGTGTTAAATTGTCTACGAAATTACGTAAAGCTTCTTTGCTTGCTTCAGGTAACTGAGCTTCCCAAGATGGATCTAAATCTAATGCATGCTTACTTTCAAGTTCAAATGCTAATTCCCAATCTGTTTGCGATAATGCAGCATCCGTAATTGTTTCTTGCTCAAATGTAAAGATGAATGGCATATTTACATTTGCAGGAATATCGCCAAGTGCAGAAAGGTTAAATGTTTTTCGTGCGCATAGTTTCTGCTCTTTATTTAGAAGAATTAATGTAACCTCTTCGAAAGAAATTGGTTTCGGAACAGTGCTGCGAATAAATACAGCTACGTCATAACCATTATCACGTTTTTCAATTTCAATTCCAGATAAAGAAATTTGATATTCTTGTAAACGTGGAAGTTCTTTATGTAAAAATTGATAAATGTATTTTTGTTCTTGTGCTACTGTACCCCAGCTTGGGTGGAAGTAAAGCGTTGGTTTTACAGTTTTATTTTCAGTATTTGTTTCTTCTTGTCCGAATAATTGATTACTAGAGACAGTCGTATCTTTTCCGCTTTTCTTAGCTCTTTTTAGGAATGATAACATAATCTTTCACCTCGTTATTGTACGTTTTCAGGAGCACCTAAATGTCTTGCAACATAGCGGCACATTTCTTTTTCGAAATTACCATATGTGTATAAAAAGATATCTAAACCTTCTTTTTGATACAGACGAGTAGGGTCTTCTTGTTGATATTGTCTTAGCCCGATGCCTTCTTTTAAGTGGGTCATTGCATCTAAATGATTTACCCAGTTCTGATCTAGGAAATGAAGGGCAACATATCGTAGCGACTGCTGTAAATCAGTATTGCTATTTAGTTCATTTACGCGCTCTTTATAAAGAGATAATGTATCTTTCAAAACGGATTGTAAATCTTCAGGTGAATGTACATTATTCGCTGATAGTGATGGTATGTTTTCTACTGGTAAAATTTCGTTTATACTTGCTGTTAAACGAGAAAAATCCCATTCTTCCGGAAGCATACCCTCTAAAAGGTATTGCTTAGAAATAGCTTCTATAGCATGATCAATCATTGGAATAATGATTTCAATCATATTTGTATTTTCTTGCAATAAGTTATTACGTAATTTATAAATAACGTTACGTTGGTCATTTATTACATCATCTAACTTTAAGTTGTACTCACGCATTGAGAAATGGCTACCTTCACAAATTAATTGTGTACGGTTCACGAAATCATGGACTTTAGAAGTGAGAATCAGTCCTGTTTCATCTGTTTTCAGTGATTTATTTAATTTCTCGACTTCTTCTTGTGCGAAACGTTTTAGCATTTCATCTTCTAAAGAAAGGAAAAACTGAGAGCTACCTGGATCTCCTTGACGACCGGCACGACCTTTTAACTGATTGTCAACACGTCTTGATTCATGGCGTTCTGTTCCAATTACATGTAAGCCACCAATTTCATGGACACCCTCACCTAGTAAAATATCAGTACCTCGTCCGGCCATATTCGTCGCAATTGTAATTTGTCCTTTTTGTCCAGCTGTTGCGATTAAATCCGCCTCTTGTTCTGCGCTTTTTGCATTTAATAATTGATATGTAATATGCGCTTCATCTAAGTAACGAGCAACAGTTTCTGATTGCAGAATAGACATTGTCCCAATTAAAATCGGGCGTCCTTGTTTATTGTGTTTTAGAACATCTTCACGTACAGCTTTATATTTAGCATCGGCTGTTACGTACACGACGTCATTTTTGTCTTCACGAATGATAGGGCGGTTTGTCGGAATCGGCATAACTTCCATGTTATATACACGGTTAAATTCTTTTTCTTCCGTTTTTGCTGTACCTGTCATACCAGATAATGCTGGATACATACGGAAGAAATTTTGAATTGTAATGGACGCTTGTGTTTGGTTTTCTTCAGTGATTTCTAAACCTTCTTTTGCTTCAAGAGCTTGGTGTAAACCATCGCTTAAAGAGCGACCATCCATAACGCGGCCTGTGAAAATATCTACGAGTAGAATTTTTTCATCATGTACAATATAGTCAACATCACATTGGAAAGCGACATGAGCTCGTAATGCTTGAATCATATAATGATATAAAGTTTGATGCTCTAAATCATATAGGTTATCGATATCAAATAAATCTTCTATTTTTGTAATACCGTCTTCTGTAAAACTAGCAGATTTCGTTTCTGCATCGTACGTGTAATGAAGGGTATCCTGGAATGATTTAATAACTTTTGCACATAAATAGTGTAAATCAGAGCTGCTTGATTTCTTACCGGCGATAATAAGAGGCGTTTTCGCTTCATCAATTAAAACGCTATCAATCTCATCGATAATAGCAAAATGATAGGGACGTTGCACCTGCTCATTTTTTGAAGCGGCCATATTATCACGTAAATAGTCAAAGCCAAATTCTGTTCCAATACCATATGTAATATCAGCTTCGTAAGCAAGTTTCTTTTCGGCAGGATCGATTTGAGGAATATTCAATCCAACCTTTAAACCTAGAAATTCATGAACTTGGCCAATTAATTCTTTATCTCGTTTTGCTAAATAGTCGTTTACAGTAATAACGTGAACGCCTTTTCCTTCAAGAGCACGTACGTATGTTGGAAGAGAAGAAACTAATGTTTTTCCTTCGCCCGTTGGCATCTCGGCAATATTACCTTCTAATAGTACAAGGCCACCAATTAACTGTACATCGTAGTGACGTAATCCAAGTACACGCTTTGCAGCTTCACGTACAACAGCGAATGCTTCTACTTTTATATCATCCACTGTTTTTCCATCATGTAGCATGTTTTTAAATGTGATCGTTTTATGACGTAATTCTTCATCAGATAAATCAGATAGTTTTTCTTCTAAATTATTAATTTCTTGAACAAGTTGTTCATATTTTTTTAGTTTTCTCTTTTGAGAATCTCCTAACAGCTTTTTTACCGAATTCAGCATGTTGTAAACACTCCTCTTACTGACAATAGCTACATTATAGCACATGTTTATCCGGAATAAGTAGAAGTAGTAAATTGAAGAAAAAACTGGATAGAAATAAGGTGTTATTGCAAATAGTATATTTGAAAGCCATTAAAGAAAGAGAGTATTCAATGTATAATAAATTTGGTATGATAGCTAAATGAGATAAAGTGAAATTTTTCTAAAAAGAGAAGAATATAGTTATCTCGTTTTATGATGTAATATGTATGAAAATTATATATTGAAAGAAAAGAGCTAGAAGATGAATAATAAGTTTGTGAAAGGCGCTGCGATTTTAACGATTACAACGTTTTTATCGAAAGTGTTGGGAAGTTTTTTTCAAATCCCATTACAAAATATAGCAGGAGATGAAGTGCTGGGGATCTTTCGCCTTGTTTTTCCTGTATATATGATTGCTTTAACTTTATCAGTAGCGGGAGTACCGCTAGCTATATCACAGTTAATTGCTGAACTTCATGAGAAGAATGATAAAGAAGGGATTGCTAAACTATTTACGTCAGCATCTATTATTGGAGTAATATTTGGAGTGCTTGGATTTTCAGTTATTATGATTGGATCCAGCATGTTTGCAAATATGCTTGGCGGACAAGATACGAGACTTCCATTAATTATTACTTCGTTTGCTTTATTAATCGCACCATATATGGCGGTATATCGAGGGTATTTCCAAGGTTTTGGAGATATGATTCCTACCGGAGTGTCACAAGTAATTGAGCAATTCATTCGTGTTTTCTTTATGTTAGCAATTGCATTCTTATTTGTATCTTGGAATAAAGATAGTGATGTTGTAACAGGTGGCGCAATGATTGGTTCTTGCCTTGGGGTAATTACATCACTTATCTATTTAAGATTGAAGTATGTAAAAAGTATATATCGTTATAAAAGCACTACATATTCATTACAAGATTTTAAAAATAATGCAAAAAAGATACTTCAGGTTTCGATTCCAATTGCAATTGGAGCATTATCGATGCCGATGTTAAACTTAGTTGATTCTGTAACGATTCCACATATGTTGCATGAATCTACTACAACGATTCAAGAACAATTTGGTATATATAGTCGTGGCTTTGCGTTTACACAATTAATTGTCGTGTTTGCAAGTGCGATGGTATTTCCGTTAATCCCGTTGTTAACTGCTGCATTAACAAAGAAAGATATAGCGTTAGCAAAACAAACAATTGAACGAACAAATGAGCTTGCTCATGTTTTAACAACGCCGATAACAATCTGGCTTATGGCGCTTACAGTTCCGTTAAATGTTGGATTGTTTACAGATGCTAAAGGGAGCGGCATGTTAGCTATTCTAATTGGTAGTTCGTATTTCACATCACTTATGGTATTATCAATAGGAATTTTGCAAGGAATTAATCGTTCTAAGCAAGCAGCGTGGATTGTTGTTGGAGCGAGTTTTGTAAAAGTCATATTAAATATAGTACTCGTAAGTAAATTTGGCATAACTGGTGCGGCTTATAGTACACTTATCATATATATCATGATTTGTATCGTAAATTATATATACATTCGAAAAGAATTGGCTTATTCGATTCGAATCGGGAGATTTTTTGCTGTAATTGGCGTATCTAGTATAGTAGGGATAGGATTATATTTCACATCTACTGTAATAAATGTGGTAGATTCTAGACTTATTGCAATGATATATAGTGGTTTAGCATTTTGTGTCGCCTTGTTCATATATGGCATATGCGCATTAAAGTTGAACTGGATATCCAAAAAGCAAATTCCATTTTTACGTAAGTGAATTTTCCCATAAATGAGTATGGTTATTTATATGTTTGTGAAAGAAATCAATTTGAAGTTATCCAACTTTTCTTATTAAAGAGTTGATAGCAATTTGTTGCATGACAAAAAGTTGATTGCGAAATGTTGGAGGAGATTAAGAGTGCGGTTAGTTTTATCAGGATATTATGGTTTTTATAATGTTGGGGACGAAGCAATTTTGCAATCAATTATTAAAGCGCTACATGAAGAGGATCCTACTCTGGAGCTTGTTGTACTTTCGAATGACCCTGACTATACGAGAAAAATGTACGGTGTAGAGGCAGTAAATCGTTGGGATATAAGAGCAATTTATAAGGAAATAAAGAGAAGCGATGGTTTAATTAGCGGAGGGGGAAGTCTCCTTCAAGATAAAACGAGTATTAAAAGCATTTTGTACTATACAGGTATTATGCGGATTGCTCGCTTTTTGAAGAAGCCGTATTATATTTATGCGCAAGGAATTGGTCCAATTACGAAAAGACAAAATCGTTTATTAGTGAAATGGCAAGTATCAAAAGCAGCCTACATATCAGTTCGTGATGAAGATTCATTTTTATATTTAAAAGACATGGGTATTAAGAAAGATATCGAACTAGTTCCAGATCCAGTATTGGCATGTCAACCAGAAGGAATGAAGTCGGAGTGGCTGCAAAAACATTCGATTCAAGGGAAAGTAATTGCAGTTAGTGTGAGATATTGGGATGCGAAAGAAGATTATATGAAGAAGCTAGCAGATACGCTGAAAAAATTTAAGCGTGATGGATACCATATTTTATTCGTACCAATGCATGGACCATTTGATCAAAATGCATCACGCGATATTATTAACTTAATGGGAGAAGAAGCTCATATGCTTCCATATAAGCTAGATATTCATGAAAAAATTTCAATTTTGTCGGAATGTTCGCTTCTAATAGGGATGAGACTGCATGCGCTCATACTGTCTGCGGTTGCTAATATTCCTATGGTCGGTATTTCATATGATCCAAAGATTGATTCGTTTTTACAACAAGTAAATCAGCCGATTATCGGAAACGTAGATGGTGACTGGTCCGCTGAAACTTTGTATAATGTGGCCGCGAAACAATTAGAACAAAAAGAATATGTACAAGTAACATTGGAACAAAGAGTAGAAGAATTACGAGAACAAATTTCAACAGCGTCTCGATACATCATAAGTGACTTGAATTCAAAAGAGTCCAAAAAAAGAGGAATGTAACCTTAATTTAAGAGGACATCCTCTTTTTTATTTTTTGAAAAAAAGAAAATGTCGAAAGAAAATAAAGATTTGTAGAAAAATGTCGAATTTAATAATGGGTTTTAAATGCATGCTCATAAAAAAGAAGTTTGAGAGATAAGATGTATGTTTAAAAATCCTAACATTAATATATAGTGAATGTTGGTGTTAGGTGTTTTATTTGGTAAATTATAAGAAAAGAGGTTTAGTAGTTTCAAAAAAATGGGATGGTAAGAAAAATGTCGAATTATATAAAAATTAGTTGTCGATTAATGTCGTAATATCTCTATAGTTAGATGTTGTAATTGGAAACCTTTTTCTGTTATAGTTGTAAATGGTTATAAGAAGATTGTTAAAAATGTAATTCTGGCGCGTTTTTCTATTCATTTAAAATATTCTGATTTTGTAATCTAGACCTTTTAAAATGAAAGTCGAAAAAACGATCGTTTAGAATTGTGAAAATTCACTTTTTTGTCGAATTTAAGGTTTTAAATTGGATGAAAAGGGTGTATGATTTCTTTATGATTCTTTAATACGGGATATTACGTTATTACGTATAAAGAATACTTTAACCACATTTATATCTACTAGTTTCAAAGATAAATAGAATATCTATTTAAAACATTATGGAACTAGTATTACATTCCTAAGGAGGAAATATATAAAATGGCAAAGACTAACTCTTACAAAAAAGTAATCGCTGGTACAATGACAGCAGCAATGGTAGCAGGTGTTGTTTCTCCAGTAGCAGCAGCAGGTAAAACATTCCCAGACGTTCCAGCTGATCACTGGGGAATTGATTCTATCAACTACTTAGTAGAAAAAGGCGCAGTTACAGGTAACGACAAAGGAATGTTCGAGCCTGGAAAAGAATTAACTCGTGCAGAAGCAGCTACAATGATGGCTCAAATCTTAAACTTACCAATCGATAAAGATGCTAAACCATCTTTCGCTGACTCTCAAAACCAATGGTACACTCCATTCATCGCAGCTGTAGAAAAAGCTGGCGTTATTAAAGGTACAGGCAACGGCTTTGAGCCAAACGGAAAAATCGACCGCGTTTCAATGGCATCTCTTCTTGTAGAAGCTTACAAATTAGATACTAAAGTAAACGGTACTCCAGCAACTAAATTCAAAGATTTAGAAACATTAAACTGGGGTAAAGAAAAAGCTAACATCCTAGTTGAATTAGGAATCTCTGTTGGTACTGGCGACAAGTGGGAGCCTAAGAAAACTGTAACTAAAGCAGAAGCAGCTCAATTTATTGCTATGACTGACAAGCAGTTCGGTACAGAAGCAGTAAAAGTTGAATCTGCTAAAGCAGTTACAACTCAAAAAGTAGAAGTTAAATTCAGCAAAGCTGTTGAAAAATTAACTAAAGAAGATATCAAAGTAACTAACAAAGCTAACAACGATAAAGTATTAGTTAAAGAAGTAAAATTATCAGAAGACAAAAAATCTGCTACAGTTGAATTATATAGTAACTTAGCAGCTAAACAAACTTACACTGTAGATGTAAACAAAGTTGGTAAAACAGAAGTAGCTGTAGGTTCTTTAGAAGCAAAAACAATTGAAATGGCTGACCAAACAGTTGTAGCTGATGTGGCAACTGCATTACAATTCACAGTTAAAGATGAAAACGGTACTGAAGTTGTTTCGCCAGAGGGTATTGAGTTTGTAACTCCAGCTGCAGAAAAAATTAATGCAAAAGGTGAAATCACTTTAGCAAAAGGTACTTCAACTACTGTAAAAGCTGTTTACAAAAAAGACGGTAAAGTAGTAGCTGAAAGTAAAGAAGTAAAAGTTTCTGCTGAAGGTGCTGCAGTAGCTTCAATCTCTAACTGGACAGTTGCAGAACAAAATAAAGCTGACTTTACTTCTAAAGATTTCAAACAAAACAATAAAGTTTACGAAGGCGACAATGCTTACGTTCAAGTAGAATTGAAAGATCAATTTAATGTAGTAACAACTGGAAAAGTTGAATATGAGTCATTAAACACAGAAGTTGCTGTAGTAGATAAAGCTACTGGTAAAGTAACTGTATTATCTGCAGGAAAAGCACCAGTAAAAGTAACTGTAAAAGATTCAAAAGGTAAAGAACTTGTTTCAAAAACAGTTGAAATTGAAGCTTTTGCTCAAAAAGCAATGAAAGAAATTAAATTAGAAAAAACTAACGTAGCGCTTTCTACAAAAGATGTAACAGATTTAAAAGTAAAAGCTCCAGTACTAGATCAATACGGTAAAGAGTTTACAGCTCCTATAACAGTGAAAGTACTTGATAAAGATGGTAAAGAATTAAAAGATCAAAAATTAGAAGCTAAATATGTGAACAAAGAATTAGTTCTGAATGCAGCAGGTCAAGAAGCTGGTAATTATACAGTTGTATTAACTGCAAAATCTGGTGAAAAAGAAGCGAAAGCTACATTAGCTCTAGAATTAAAAGCTCCAGGTGTATTCTCTAAATTTGAAGTTCGTGGTTTAGAAAAAGAATTAGATAAATATGTTACTGAGGAAAATCAAAAGAATGCAATGACTGTTTCAGTTCTTCCTGTAGATGCAAATGGATTAGTATTAAAAGGTGCAGAAGCAGCTGAACTAAAAGTAACAACAACAAACAAAGAAGGTAAAGAAGTAGCCGCAACTGATGCACAAGTTACTGTACAAAATAACAGTGTAATTACTGTTGGTCAAGGTGCAAAAGCTGGTGAAACTTATAAAGTAACAGTTGTACTAGATGGTAAGTTAATCACAACTCATTCATTCAAAGTTGTTGATACAGCACCAACTGCTAAAGGATTAGCAGTAGAATTTACAAGCACATCTCTTAAAGAAGTAGCTCCAAATGCTGATATAAAAGCTGCACTTTTAAATATCTTATCTGTTGATGGTGTACCTGCAACTACAGCAAAAGCAACAGTTTCTAATGTAGAATTCGTTTCTGCTGATACAAATGTTGTAGCTGAAAATGGTACAGTTGGTGCAAAAGGTGCAACATCTATCTATGTGAAAAACATGACAGTTGTAAAAGATGGAAAAGAGCAAAAAGTAGAATTTGATAAAGCTGTACAAGTTGCAGTTTCTATTAAAGAAGCAAAACCTGCAACAAAATAATTTAAAATCATTTGATACATGAAATGATCAATAAAAGCCTATGAGAAAATAGACAAAAGTCTATGAGTATCATAGGCTTTTTATTTTGCTCTTATTTCATATACATTTGAGGTTGAAAGGAGTAGTTTTATTGAGAAACAAATCAAAAGCGCTTTCAAAAATAGAAGAATACCTCATTAATATGTAAATTATTTGTAAATTCACACCTTTTCTTGTTAAAAAATCATTCGAAAAGAAGAAGAAATTGTCGAAATAAAATAATTTAAGTCGAATGTAGTCTGAAAATTGTATTTATTGTAAAAAATATTTAAGTGATAAAGTGGAAATATGTGCTATAATTCCAATTGTGTATTCGATATGAAAAATATACGAAGCGCAGTGAGAGTGGTTTATAGGAAAACGGTTTGTTCATTTCTATATTCGAGTATTATTAATATGATAATAATACGATTAAAAGACTGAATTATCAGAATGTGTCGAATTTTCTTTTGATAAAGTTCTTGATAACGAATAGTTTTGTATAGTATGATGAACTTGTTTCATAAAATGGTATTTAACCCTTATATTTACATCTAACGGTTTATATTATTTTTTATGTGAACTACTTTTCATTATAGTATTTTTGTTTGTGTTTTTATTGTTTTATGGCTTTTCTAACTAGCTAGTTTTCAAATTTAATATGATATGAAACTAGTAGCATATTCCTGAAGGAGGAAATTTATAAAATGGCAAAGACTAACTCTTACAAAAAAGTAATCGCAGGTACGATGACAGCGGCAATGGTAGCAGGGATTGTATCTCCAGTAGCAGCAGCAGGTAAATCATTCCCAGACGTTCCAGCTGGTCATTGGGCAGAAGGTTCTATTAACTACTTAGTAGAAAAAGGTGCAATTACAGGTAAGCCAGACGGTACATATGGTCCAACCGAGTCAATCGATCGTGCTTCTGCAGCTGTTATTTTCACCAAAATTTTAAATTTACCAGTTGATGAAAATGCTCAACCTTCTTTCAAAGATGCTAAAAATCTTTGGTCTTCAAAATATATTGCAGCAGTTGAAAAAGCTGGTGTCGTTAAAGGTGATGGAAAAGAAAACTTCTATCCAGATGGAAAGATTGACCGTGCTTCATTTGCTTCTATGTTAGTAAGTGCTTATAACTTAAAAGATAAAGTTAACGGCGAGTTAGTTACGACATTTGAAGATTTATTAGATCATTGGGGTGAAGAAAAAGCAAACATCCTAATTAACCTTGGAATTTCTGTAGGTACTGGTGGTAAATGGGAGCCGAATAAATCTGTATCTCGTGCAGAAGCAGCTCAATTTATCGCATTAACAGATAAAAAATATGGCAAAAAAGATAATGCACAAGCATATGTAACTGATGTGAAAGTTTCTGAACCAACGAAATTAACATTAACAGGAACTGGCTTAGATAAGCTTGCTGCTGAAGATGTAACTCTTGAAGGAGACAAAGCTGTTGCGATTGAAGCAAGTGCTGACGGTAATTCTGCAGTTGTAACACTTGGTGGTAAAGTAGCTCCAAATAAAAATCTTACTGTAAAAGTGAAAAATCAATCATTCGTAACGAAATTTGTATACGAAGTTAAAAAATTAGCAGTAGAAAAACTTACATTTGATGATGATCGTGCTGGTCAAACAGTTGCTTTCAAATTAAACGATGAAAAAGGTAACGCTGATGTTGAGTACTTAAACTTAGCAGATCATGACGTCAAATTTGTAGCAAATAACTTAGATGGTTCAGAAGCAAAAATCTTTGAAGGTGGAGAAGCTACTTCTACTACAGGTAAATTAGCTGTTGGCATTAAGCCAGGTGACTACAAAGTAGAAGTACAAGTTACAAAACGCGGTGGTTTAACAGTTTCTAACACTGGTATTATTACGGTGAAAAACCTTGATACACCAGCTTCTGCAATTAAAAATGTTGTATTTGCGGTAGATGCTGATAATGATGGTGCTGTAAACTATGGTAGCAAGCTTGCTGGTAAAGACTTTGCTTTAAATAGCCAAAACTTAGTTGTTGGTGAAAAAGCATCTCTTAATAAATTAGTTGCTACAATTGCTGGAGAAGATAAAGTAGTTGATCCAGGATCAATTAGCATCAAATCTTCAAACCACGGTATTATCTCTGTAGTAAACAACTACATTACTGCTGAGGCTGCTGGTGAAGCTACACTTACTATTAAAGTAGGTGACGTAACGAAAGATGTTAAATTTAAAGTAACGACTGATTCTCGTAAATTAGTATCAGTAAAAGCTAACCCAGACAAATTACAAGTTGTTCAAAATAAAGCGTTACCTGTTACATTCGTAACAACTGACCAATATGGCGATCCATTTGGTGCTAACTCAGCTGCAATTAAAGAAGTTCTTCCAAAGACAGGTGTAGTTGCTGAAGGTGGATTAGATGTAGTAACAACTGATTCTGGTTCAATTGGTACAAAAACTGTTGGTATTACAGGTAACGAAGTAGGCGAAGGTACAGTTCACTTCCAAAATGGTAATGGCGCTACTTTAGGCTCATTATATGTGAACGTAACAGAAGGTAACGTTGCATTTAAAAACTTTGAACTTGTATCTAAAGTAGGTCAATACGGTGAATCACCTGATACGAAACTTGACCTAAATGTTTCTGATACAGTTGCATATCAATTATCTAAGTACACTTCAGATCGCGTATACTCTGATCCTGAAAACTTAGAAGGTTATAAAGTTGAGTCTAAAAACCCAGCAGTAGCTGAAGCTAAAATTGTTGGAAATAAAGTTGTTGTTAAAGCTTTACAACCAGGTAAAGTTGATATCCACTTAACGAAAAATGGTGCAACTGCTGGTAAAGCAACACTTGAAATCGTTCAAGAGAAAATCGAAATTAAGTCTGTGAACTTCAAGCCAGTTCAAACAGAAAACTTTGTTGAGAAGAAAATCAACATCGGTACTGTGTTAGAGCTTGAGAAGAGTAACCTTGATGATATCGTAAAAGGTATTAACTTAACGAAAGAAACACAACATAAAGTACGTGTTGTAAAATCAGGTGACAACCAAGGTAAACTTTACCTAGATAGAAATGGCGATGCTGTATTAAACGCTGGTGATGTAACACTTGGCGATGTAACAGTATCTCAAACAAGTGATTCTGCACTTCCAAACTTCAAGGCAGACCTTTATGATACTTTAACTACTAAGTACACTGACAAAGGTACATTAGTATTCAAAGTATTAAAAGATAAAGATGTTATTACAAGCGAAATCGGTTCACAAGCTGTACACGTGAACGTGCTTAACAACCCAAATCTATAAGTCGATTATAGATAAAGTGAAAAATCAGTGGGGATTGAATCCCCACTGATTTTTTTATAGAAAAAAGCCTCTTGTACATGTACAAGAGGCTTCTTTCTATTTCTTAAATTTAAACATATCCCCACTCAAATTCGAATCACTATACACGAACAATACCATATTAATGTTGTTATCTTTAATGTATTGATATACATCTTTTTCGTGATAGTGACGTAGGTCGAGGATGGATGTATGTTTAAAGCTTTGTGCTAAGTGTGGCACGATTGCGTTTGCGAATGAGTCTTTTAGGACTAAGGCGCGTACTTCATTTTGTGCATTGTTATTCTCAAAGACGATTTCTGGATAGTCGTCCGTATAATAACCTGCGTAGGAAGTTATATCTTTTTGTTTTTCTACGCCGTATATGTCATCTAATTTTTGATGAACAGTACCTTTCACATCTTTTGCGGTTACGCTTGTGAAGTTGAAACCGTCATTCGGTGTGTAGTAGCACAATTTTTCACCTGTTGCATCGATGAGTTGGTATAGTTGGTTGTTGAAGCTTCCGACTAAATGCTTATTTTGCGCACATGTACGAGTGTAGTCTTCTTTTTTTATTTCTTTTCCTTTATATATAGAAGATTGTTGCCCGATTGTGTTCATTATATATTGGTAGCCTACGAAGGCACCGTCCATATTCCAATGATGGTCTGTTTTGAAATACATGTCCTGTATTTCTTCGTTCGTATAGTTCTGTTTGAATTGCTCCATCAGTTTTATTGGCTTTACGTCAGCTGGAAGTTTTTTTAGAAAATAATTTAAATTGTCCTGTGCATATGTGTGAATATGAGAAGGTAATTTAAATGATAATGCATTCGTTTTTGACGGTGGTAAAGCAAAATAAAACTCAACGTTTTGTTCTTGTAAAAACTGAGATAAATCGTTTATAGCGGGCATTGATTGGTCAATTTCATTATATTTTTTCGTCCACGCTGGGTTTTTAAGGAGCCATTTATCATCAGTCAAAATAATGTCGTTAATGAGAGATTTCCCCATATTAATTTGAGCAATCGTATAGTTTTTAATTAGCTCATCTCGTCCGATTAGTTGATCATTTGTGTATGTTTCAAAATCTTTAAAGAAGCTACCAGTTAGGAGAGCTTCTTTCGTAAGTGCTGGTTTTTGAGCGAGCGGCCGATTTTCAACTGGTGAAATGTCTCGGTCTGTTTTGAGTAACGATAATATGCCAAATGAAAAGATAATGGTGAGAAAACCGATAAACAGGATGAGGTTTCCCAATTTTTTCATAATAACTTTTCCTTCCTACATAAAGTGAAACTTGAATTAGTGGAGGGTGTTCATCCCCCCGCTAATTATGAGCCTTAACTCATTGGGCTTTTAAGGGCTGCCCGGCAAATAGCTGGATAAGTTAAAACCTGAAATAAATAAATGGATTATATGTTGAGTTAATCAAGTACATAACCGAAATCATAAATAATGTTAGTAATAATATAGGACGTACAAATTGCATCGTGAACATGTACGTTTTTGGTGCAAGTTCTAGTATGTTTTTCACTCGTTTTAAAATTGGTGTCGCTGCGATAAAGGCAATGAGAAATACGATAATGTATTCATGTACGTATAACATTGTATTGTCGTCAATGAGAGATTGCCCATCTATGCCGAACATTGCTTTTAAATATTGGAACGAGTAAGCGAAGTTGTCAGCTCGGAAGAACACCCAGCCGATCATAACGATTATTAATACGTATGCATGTTGCAGCGGTTTCCATAGTTTGTTTAATATTTTTTCAAATCCAGCTTTTTCAATTGAAATAATAAAGCCGTAATATAAGCCCCAGGCGATAAAGGTCCAGCTCGCCCCGTGCCATAAACCAGTTAATCCCCATACGATGAAGAGGTTGCGATAATTCGCTAGTTTTGAAACACGGTTTCCGCCGAGCGGGATATATATGTAATCGCGGAACCAAGAGCCAAGTGTAATATGCCATCTTCTCCAAAACTCTGAAATAGATTTAGAGATGTATGGGTAGTTGAAGTTTTTCGGGAAATCAAATCCGAACATTTTTCCAAGTCCGATTGCCATATCAGAGTATCCTGAGAAATCGAAATAAATTTGCAGGGTATAGGCGATAATACCGATCCATGCCGTTCCAACACTTATTTCAGATGGTGGTAAGGCAAATATTTTATCGGCGACAAATCCGACTTGGTTGGCGATTAATATCTTTTTTGCTAGTCCTAGAACGAAAATTTGAATACCTTCTGTGAATCGTTCAAAAGAATGGATGCGCGTTTTAATTTGCTCAGCGACGATATTGTAACGAACAATTGGTCCGGCAATAAGCTGAGGGAAAATAGATATATATAGCGCTAAGTTAAGTGGATTTTTTTGAACATCCCCATCTTTACGGTATATATCGATGACATAGGACATCGCTTGGAATGTATAAAATGAAATTCCAATTGGTAGTGGAATAGGTTCCACATGAATAGATAAGTGCAAGACGTTGTTTAAAATGTCTGTGAAAAATGAAATATACTTAAAATAAGAAAGTAATAGTATATTTCCGACCACAGCCATAATTAAAAATGTGACTTTCATATTTTTTCGTTTATCATAATGATGCACGAGTAGGCCAAAGCAGTAGTTTAATACAATGGAAAAGAGCATTAAAAGAACGAAACGTGGTTCGCCCCATGCATAGAAAATTAAACTAAATGCAAGTAATACGAAATTACGTAGCTCGGCACGCACTATAAAATAGAGAAATAATACGAGAGGTAAAAAGATAAATAAGAAAATCGAACTACTAAATACCAAAGGACTCTCCTCACTTTTTCGAAATACATTTCGTGCAAAAAAAAACCGACATATCTATTATATATTCTTTTATATAATGATGCTTTTAATATTTTAGCATGTTAATAATTCGATTAAAATAATTATTATATATAATAGAAGAAAAGCGGTATGGAATCCTTTTGACACTCGCTATCTGGATAAGATAAGATGAATAAGGTGTGATTTGTTTAGAAGGGAAGAGATGGTGTGTTATTTAACTCGTTTGAGTTTATTTTTTTATTTTTACCGATAGCATTTCTTTTATATTTTCTATTAAATAAATTGGGACAAACTACTTTAGCGAAAGCTTGGCTTGTGGCAGCATCTTTATTTTTCTATAGTTATTGGAATATAAAATATTTGCCGCTTATGTTAATATCGCTCATTGTGAACTACTTTATTGGAATGAGGCTCGTGAAGCATAAGAGTAAATTCCTTTTAACGGTAGGTTTAATATTTAATATAGGGATGCTTAGTTATTTCAAGTATTATGATTTCTTTTTGCAAAATGTGAATTCGTTATTTGGAACTCATTTTACATTATTATCATTAACGTTACCGCTTGCGATTAGTTTCTATACATTCCAAAAGATTGCGTTTTTAGTAGATACATATCGCGGGGAGACGGAGGCATGTCATTTTCTTGATTACGCTCTGTTTGTAACATTTTTCCCGCAACTTATTGCAGGTCCGATTGTGCACCATGCGCAAATTATGCCGCAGTTTGCTGATCGTAGTAAAAAGCGTTGGCAATCAAATTATATCGTTCTCGGTATTTTTGTGTTTGCCATCGGTATTTTCAAAAAAGTAGGGATTGCAGATGTTTTATCTCCCGTTGTACGGGAAGGATTTGATGTACAGCAGTCGCTAACATTTGTTGAAGCGTGGCTTTCATCATTAGCGTTTACATTCCAGCTATACTTTGATTTCAGTGGATATAGCGATATGGCAATTGGGATTGCGTTAATGTTCAATATTAAATTGCCTCAAAACTTTAATTCCCCTTATAAAGCGGTGAGTATACAAGATTTTTGGCATCGTTGGCATATGACATTAAGCCAGTTTTTAACGAAATATGTGTATATTTCTCTTGGAGGGAATCGAAAAGGAATTACGCGTACATACGTCAATATTATGATTGTCTTCTTAATAAGTGGACTTTGGCATGGTGCTGGTTGGACATTTGTTTTTTGGGGATTTCTGCACGGATTAGCTTCTGTCGTTCATCGTTTGTGGAATAAAGCAGGAGGTCGCATGCCGGCTTGGGCAGGATGGCTCGTGACGTTTTTCTTCATTAATATAACGTGGGTATTCTTTAGAGCAACATCGATGCATGATGCGGTGAAAGTGCTAAAAGGAATGTTTGGATTTAATGGATTCGAACTAGCAAATAGCGTGTTCCCGGTATTTATTATTGAGAAACTACAATTTTTAAAAGAGTACGGTGTTTCATTTACTGAAGCATACCATGTTTCATTATTAAATACGGAAATAGTAGCGTACATTTTCGGGGCATTATGTATTAGTTTCTTCTTAAAAAATTCAATTCAGTTAAAAGACTCATTCCGTCCGACAGTATGGACAGCGTTATTTACTGCAATATTACTTGTGTATAGTGTGTTGCATTTAACGAGTATTAGTGAGTTTTTATACTTTAATTTCTAGGTGGAGAATATGAAAAACAAACAGTGGCTTATTTTCGTTTTTGTATGTGTTTTTGTTCCACTTGCTGGTGTTGGAATATTTAATGGCTATGCAGATTCACTTTGGTTATTCTCGCATAAAAATAAGTGGAATGATGTTCAGTTTGGGTTTAATGAGAGACAACAAAAAACGAATTATATAACATATCGTCCGTTTACTTATGATGGCGTTATACTTGGAAGTAGTAGAACGACGTTTATCAATGAAAATGATTTTACCGGATTAAACGCATTTAATTATGCGGTAAGCAGTACAGATCCGCGTGAATATGATGCGTACATTGAATATGCAAAAGAGAGAAAAGGTAGTGAACTATCTTCTATTGTGATTGGTTTAGATTTCCTTGGAACGAACAAAAATAGAGAAATCGGTTTTGATAAACCAGAAGTGTATATTAATGAGGCGCAAAGCTTACTATATCCAATTAAATCGTATGTGAGTATGGATGGGATTACACATTCCCGAAATACAATTCAAAACTCCATTCATCACAATAAAACTATCGATGTATATAATCGTGATAATGTAAAATCGATGCGTGAGTATACGAAAGAAGAGCGCGATGCACAAATTGCCGCGCAAGTAGAGAAATTTAGTAGAGAGATTTATGGCGGGAATTATGAGTATCAAAATATGAAGGAAATATTGGGTACTGTAAAATCTCATAATCCGAATGCAAAGTTTTATATTTTCACAACGCCTGTTTCAGAGCCATTGTTCCGTACGATGATTCAATCAGGACGATGGGAAGAGTATAAAAGATGGCTCCATGATGCTGTCGATGTATTTGGAGAAATACATCATTTCATGTATTTAAATTCAGTAACAAAGAACTTAGATAATTATATGGATGGACATCATTTCAGACCAGAAGTGGGGAAGATGATTGCACATAAAGTTGTAAAAGAAGATGATGATAATGTGCCGAAAGATTTCGGTATTGTTATTACGAAGGATAATATTGATGAGGTGCTAGAGGGAATTCGAGCGTCTTTTCAGTAGAATAAAAAAGAAGCAGTATCCAAATGGATGCTGCTTCTTTCTATTCTATTTCTAAATCAACAATTAAGTAAGCAAGTATTACAACGAAGAAAATACTAACGGCTGGTGCTGTTAACACGTGTCCAGACATAAAGGCGATACCGAGTGATAAGACGAGTGTGCTAGCTAGTAGCATATGTTTTACGCTAAATAGTTTCTTGAAGTTTGTAATCAAGCGAATGAATATTTTTATACCGAAATAAAGAAGCGGCAGTAAGTACATAAGGAAACCAACAATTCCGAATGCAAAGAATAGGTCGTGGAAATCCATTTCGACTAATTTCATTTTCGTTGTATAGTTACCAGCGTAGCCCATTCCAAATAGTTTTTGAGATAGTGGTGCTTCTTTATAGTATTGTTTGTATACTTTTAAAAACTTGTCACGATCACTATAAATTAAACTTTTCATTTCAGAGTCTGTTAGTTCGCCTTGCTTATGTTCTTCTTCTTGAACTTCTTTACCTTCTTTTCGGTCTTTTTCTTCTTGTACTGATTTTTTGTATTCATATATTTGTAAGTGAATGCTCATGTTTTTGGCGATAGGAGTTTGCGGTGTAAGAACGAGTAAACCACCTAATACGACAGCAGCAACAACTGTGTTTACAAGATATGTGAATCCTTTTCCTTCTTTTTTACGATGCATCATATATTGAATGAATGAGAATAGTAGTGCAACGCCGAGCGTAACAATGATTGCACCATATCCTACTTTCGTTCCGACCATAAGGCTTGCATACATTGCGAGTACAGTTGGAATCCAGTAATAGAATTTCGAGAAAGACGTTGTTTTATGAATTGAGTATAAGACAACGATTGGGAACATAATTGCAAAAATAGCACTTAAATCATTCCCCGCAAAGAACCAGCCTCTTGAACCGATCTTTGAGTGCGGGTAGCTTTGGAAGTCTGTACCCGTTACCATCGCTGCAATGAGTGAAATACTCAAAATTAATGTTGCATATAAGAAATAGGTAATCATTTTATGAAATACATATTCGTTATTTTTTAATTCCTTTAGTGCGATAATATATCCAAACAGTAGTACAATTGGATATACACTTTTCAAAATAAATTTCACTTCTTCTCCAAATGAAACTGGAGATTTAACCATTAAATTATTCACAAGGCCGATTGCGAGTACGATGCCAAAGAGACATAAATAAAGAATATACTTTTTCGCGCCTTGTTGTTTATGGTGAAGAAGTAGATAACCTAATGCAAGAAGCATAAAGGCGAAACGGACTATGATTCCGACTGTTGCGCTCATGTGTAATACATAGATTGAAAAAGATGTTAATAAATCTAAGATTGGTTGAAACACGATGAATAGCAGTAGGAAATGCGGGAAGGAATTAGCCGTCTGTTTTAACTTAGTAACCATATGTTCCTCCATTTCTTCATTCCTTTATTTCAGCACCCCTCTATTAATAGGAAGGGGAATGAATTTCTTTTTATATCAGACTTAAGAATACACCATTTCATTGTAATGGTAAATAGATGAGAAGAGGCGATAAACCGACTTTAATTGCTATATTTTTCAACGAAATTGTATGTTTTATACAAGGCTATATACATAATATGAGATTATTAGACAGAAAATTAAGAAAAAAGAAGGGTTTTTTACCTTCTTTCTATAATTATATAAGTATAATCTTTATGTAGAAAAGAGGGGTATATATAATGGAAGTAACAAGTAAAACAGAATCTGTCATTGTGAAATATGAAGGGCACGTTGCAACGGTTATGGTCAATCGCCCAGAGGTGTTAAATGCATTAGATGAGCCAACGTTAAAAGAGCTATTGCAAAAACTGAAAGAAGTAGCGGAGAGTTCTGCGCATATTGTTGTGTTATGCGGGAACGGCCGCGGTTTTTCTGCGGGTGGAGATATTAAATCGATGCTTTCAAGCAATGATGAGAGCAAGTTTGATGGTATTATGAATACTATTTCTGAAGTTGTTGTGACTTTATATACGATGCCAAAGCTTGTGATTAGTGCGATTCATGGACCAACTGCTGGTCTTGGATTAAGTATTGCATTAACAGCTGACTATGTGATGGCGGATATTTCATCCATTATTGCGATGAACTTTATTGGAATCGCTTTAATTCCAGATGGTGGCGGCCATTTCTTCCTGCAAAAGCGCGTTGGTGAAAATATGACGAAGCAAATTATTTGGGAAGGAAAGAAATTATCAGCGACAGAAGCGCTTGATATCGGTTTAATTGATGAAGTAATCGGTGAGGATTTCCAAACAGCTGTGAAGCAAAAAATTAGTGAATGGTCACAAAAACCGATCAAAGCAATGGTTCAAACGAAGCAAATTTTATGTGAAGTCAATCGTTCTAATTTAGAACAAACGTTGCAACTTGAAAAACGCGGTCAATATGCGATGAGACAAACAGCGGATCATAAAGAAGGCATTACTGCGTTTTTAGAAAAGCGTTTGCCAGCATTTAAAGGGGAATAAAGTGAAACTTTAATCAGTGGGGGTTTTCTTCATCCCCCACTGATTATTAGCCCTCACCAATCGGACTTTTATGGGCAGCCCGACCCCCACCTAAATTCTTTGCTTTCGCTGAATTTTGAGGTGGGGGTCTTACTACCCATTAAAGCGGGATAAAGTGAAATTTGAATAAATGATAGTTTTACTACCGGTTAATTTAGAATAAAGGGGAGAAAGTGCTAACACATTTTAGTATAATTGTGTTAGCACTTTTTTTAAGGAGTAATATATGAAGAAACTTATCGGTGTTATCGGCATGATTGTAATAGCATATTATGCTTTACATAGTACACCATCTATGGCGGTGCGAACTGCTCTATTTTTTGAAGGGCATCCAAGCGTTGCGTTTTCTGGCGAAGTGACGAAAGAAAAAGATGTGAAAAAAGAAGCAATTCCAGCTGAGTACCAAACTTTATATGGTAAGGAAGAAGAATCAGAACACTATTTTTTTCCTCACGTAAGGGCACATGGATCAGGAATTGATATGCTTAGTGCATGCGTGAAGAAGAAATGGTTTTTCTATAAAGCAGAGCTCGGATGTTATTAAACATAGGAGGATGAATGATGTCAGCGTATAACAAGTTAGTAAGAGACCGTGTTCCAGAGAAGATTTTAATGTCTGGAAAAACATATACAGCACAAAAATTAACAGGACACGCATACATACAAGCTTTAGCGAAAATTGGAACAGAAGAGATTCGTGAATTTGCTTCTATGAAAGAGCGTGAACATGCGCTTGATTCTCTTGCGGATGCACTGGAAGTAATTATCTCTTTAGCGCGTGCAGAAGGTGCAACAATTGAAGATGTAGAACGTCTTCGTAAGAAAAAAGAAATAGAGCGCGGTGGGTTTGAAAGAGGCATTTATTTATTAGATGTTTCAGAAGAATAGTTTTATAGGGAAAGCATAGTGTTAGTGAGTAACGCTATGCTTTTTTGTTACAATTAAGCTAATAAAGAAGATAGCTGTTAATACCCAGCCAATCGTAATAGAAGTAGTAGTGTGAACTGCATAAGAAACTTGTAAACAAAGTAATGATGCTAAAAACCAAATGAGTGCAATGTGTATATATTTTTTGGATATATTCATATTTTATAACTCCTTTTGTATACTAAAATGAATTTTACTACAATTTAGAAAATTGAGCTATATAAGTAGAGGTTTTCTAGCAAATTTTGTATACTAAATAATAGAAAAAATGAGGAGGAAACGACAATGGCACATCATGCGAAAGAAACGATGGAACTGATTAAAGAGCTTGTCTCTATTCCAAGTCCGTCTGGGAATACAGAAAAAATCATCCGTTTTATTGAAAACTATGTAAGTGAGTGGAACGTAGAAACGAAGCGTAACAATAAGGGCGCTCTTATTTTAACGGTAAAAGGGAAAAATGATGCACAGCACCGTTTATTAACAGCACACGTTGACACATTAGGTGCGATGGTGAAAGAAATTAAGCCTGACGGTCGTCTAAGTCTTTCTATGATTGGTGGATTTCGCTGGAACTCTGTAGAAGGGGAATATTGCGAAATTGAAACATCAAGCGGTAAGACGTATACAGGAACGATTTTAATGCATCAAACATCTGTCCATGTATATAAAGATGCAGGTGAAGCGAAACGCGACGAGAAAAATATTGAGATTCGTATTGATGAGCGTGTATTTTCAGCTGATGAAGTACGCGAATTAGGAATTGAAGTAGGAGACTTCGTTTCATTCGATCCTCGCGTTCAAATTACAGAGAGTGGATACATAAAATCACGTCATTTAGATGACAAAGTAAGTGTTGCGATTTTATTAAAATTAATTAAGAGATTACAAGATGAAAACATAACATTACCATATACAACTCATTTCTTAATTTCTAATAATGAAGAGATTGGATACGGTGGTAACTCTAATATTCCAGAAGAAACGGTTGAGTATTTAGCGGTTGATATGGGAGCGTTAGGTGATGGACAAGCATCTGACGAATATACAGTATCTATTTGTGCAAAAGACTCTAGCGGTCCGTATCATTATGCGCTGCGTAAACATTTAGTAGAGCTTGCGAAGACGAACAATATTGAATATAAAGTAGATATTTATCCGTACTATGGATCGGATGCGTCAGCTGCGATTCACGCTGGATTTGATGTGAAACATGCATTAATTGGAGCGGGTATTGATTCTTCTCATGCATTTGAGCGTACACATGAAAGTTCGATTGCACATACAGAAGCACTTGTTTATGCATATGTATTATCAGAGATGATTGCAGAATAAGAAAAGAAATAGGCTACCTCTAGTAGCCTATTTTTTGTTTGCAGAGAAATCGACTGTATTTAACAAAAAGTAAATTAATTGTAATTTATTTTACAATATTAAGAAAGTAGGTTTACTACATAATTCGAGTATTATAAAATGATAGAGGCGCACTAATTTTTTTTGTCTGAGTTTACTTTGATTTATATATTAAGATTACGCGTTATTAAAAGATGATTGTTGAGAGGAGTATTATTTTTTATGAAGTATCGTGCAGTCGCGGCAGGTATTTTAGCCGCAAGTTTATTATCGTCTCCAGTAAGTAGTTTCGCAGCAGCGAAGAAGTTTTCGGATGTTCCTACATGGGCGCAAGAATCAGTTGATTATTTAGTAGGGAAAAAAGCGCTTGATGGAAAGCCAGATGGAACATTTTCTCCATCTGAAGCAGTAGATAGAGGATCAGCTGCAAAAATTTTAGCAGTCGTTCTTGGTTTACCAATCGATCCAAAAGCAAAGCCATCTTTTAAAGATGCACAAAACCATTGGGCAGCTCCGTACATTGCTGCAGTGGAAAAAGCAGGTGTAATTAGTGGAGATGGTACTGGTAATTTCAGTCCATTCAGCAAAATTAACCGTGCATCTATGGCATCTATGTTAGTACAAGCATACTCATTAGATAAGAAAATTATTGGAGAACTTCCAACACAGTTTGAAGATTTGGGACCTCATTGGGGTAAGAAACAAGCTAATATTTTAGTAGCTTTAGAGATTTCTAAAGGTACGGGAAACGGCTGGAATCCTGAAGGAACTGTAACTCGTGCAGAAGCAGCTCAGTTCATTGCGATGGCTGATCAAAATAAAACAGATACATCAAAAAGAATGTATATGAACAGAAACTTTATTACATATCATCAACCATCATTATCATCTGGTATTACTGATGTTCAGCATAAGCCACAAATGGTTGTAGTGAAAGAACAAAGAGCAAACGGCTGGTTAAAAATTGTAACGAGTAAAGGTGAGAAGTGGACACCTATACAAGAAAAAACAGAAACGATTAATCAAGACTTTACTGCATATGAAACAGCTTCACATAGTTCTAAAGTGCTAGGTACATATAATGCACAAACAGTAACGATTATGGAAGAGAGTGGCAGCTGGATTCGTATCCGCGTAGGCGCTGGTTTCCAGTGGGTTGATAAAAATCAATTAAACCCAGTGAAGCAAGAGAACTTCTTAGAAGGTAAAGCGATTATTATTGATCCAGGTCACGGTGGAATTGACTCGGGTAATCCTGGTTATTATGAGAAAGAAAGTGAAACTGTATTAGATGTATCATTACGATTAAAGAAAGTATTTGAGCAAAAGGCACCATTTACTGTTATGTTCACTCGTACAGATAATACACGTCCAGGAACAAGTGGTCCTGATTCATTAAAGAAACGTGTAGAATTTGCGCAGAAACATAATGGAGATATTTTTGTAAGTATCCATGCCAATGGTTCTGAAAAGAAAAATGGACAAGGAACAGAAACATTATATTATCAGTCAGCAAGAGCAAAAGTAACGAATCCGCATGTAGAAGACAGTATGTTATTAGCACAAAAAATTCAAGACCGTCTTGTAGCAGCACTTGGAACAAAAGATCGTGGTATAAGACATCAGGACTTATACGTAACTAGAGAAAATACAATGCCAGCTGTATTAACAGAATTAGCATTTGTAGATAATAAAAGTGATGCAGATAAAATTGCTACACCAAAACAGAGACAAGCTGCAGCAGAAGCGATTTATCAAGGTATTTTAGATTATTACGAAGCGAAGGGTAATAACGTATCTTCTTTCCGTTAATAAATAAAAAGAGATTGCCAATGGCAGTCTCTTTTACAGAGTGTTGGGAAACCCTGAAGGGGTTCCCAACACTCCGGAATCTTTTTTGATTTTAGTGAAAGAAAACAATATAAAATCATAGAATTTAGAA
>NZ_JBTREW010000014.1:0-131675 GCF_054823925.1 Bacillus sp. F9_6S_D1_P_5
GAAATCTCTCCTTTTCCTCTTTTTATCAGTGTTGACACATAAAAAGAGGCTCAGACACAAAAACAGGCTGTGGAGAAGACTTTCTCCACAGCCTGGAAATAACCTCCTCATCTAGAGGAGGTTATTTTATTTAAAATTCCAAGAGACTTTCCATTTTAATATTTTTGATAGGAAGAAATACGTAATGAAACTAGTAACTAAAAATCCGATGTAAAAGCTGGACAATGACTGCGCACGACTCAGCATTAAACCTCCAACCATTCCACCAAAGAAAATCGCACAACCCATAACTATTTTTTGTAGTTTTGGATATAATAAGTAGTTACCATTTCGCTCATTGACTGAACGAGCATATAAATATATACCGAGTGGTAATAAAACAATGATATGTGCGATAGGTGCAATCAATGTTTTTGCTGGCGGAATCTTTGTAAAGTTTGGTTCGTTATGACGTACTCCATTTTGATCGGTATAAGCGCTTTGTGGATCATAATTAAAGTTAATAGTAAAATCTTCTGCTGGACCAGAAATACGTATGTTTTCCATAACATCATGTATACGGCCATTCTTCTCATGAAAGTCGACATTCGAGTGAACAGCGATGACTCCTGATATAAGTGGTGGAAGTAATAACGGGAAGATGAATATAACGGCAGTGAGAAATCCTTGCGAGATAATATTCCCAGTTATTGTTCCTACGCATAATGCGAGTGTATAAATAGCGATTAATACAATTAACATATATATATAGTAACTATGAAACGGGGAAAATACTTGATATTTATTATGAAAAGTCAACCTTTTCATAATAGCAAATAGCCCCCAGTTTAAAATGACAACAGCGGCAATATTACAGATTCCAAACAACCACTTTGTTATATAAAGGTGTGAACGCTTAAAGGGCATAGACCATAACAAGTCGCTAGAGTTGTTTTGTCTTTCCCATCCAATTAACGTACAAGCTAGAATGATCAGTACGCTACCTAACAGCATGACAGGATCTAGAAGTGTTAAATCAAAGTGATAATGATATACATAGTTCCATTTTTTATTGTCATTTAGAAAGTGTTGCTGTTGAATAGAAGTCATATAGTAGTAATATGACAAAGTATAGAAGCTGACGAGCCAAAATAACCATACAACATATTTACTTTGTTGATACGTTCTTAGCCACAGTGCTTTTTGAAACATAGGATCTCTCCTTTAAAAAACTTTATAATTTGTTAGGCGTGATAATATAACATAAGTAATGATTCCAGTTAGAAACAAACCGATATAGTAGCTAGGTAAGAAATTAAAATTGTTTATTTTATAGCCGCCTAGTAATGCAAAGTAAATGGTTGTCCCCCATATCCATATTTTTAAATGCTTCTGGAAAATAAATATTTTTTGACTGTTTTCATTTGGTGATCGCATATATAAATATGTTCCAAGTAGTAAGTAAAAAATCGTATAGAAAATAGGGACTAACATTGATTTAGCTGAATAATACGCATGAGATACTGGATTTCTTAAAATAGTTGGATCGTTTTCCTTCTCAAGGTGTTCTGGATGATAGTTATAATCAATAGAAAAGCGATAAATTGGTGCAACTATATTTGTTTTTTGATTGATTTCATAGAGTTGTCGATATAAGTTTTTATTTTTAATATCTGCAGCGTACAAATGATTTATTGTAAAAGTGTATAGTAATGTAATAAATGTAACCCCTGCTAGTAACCACGGAATACAAAAAACAATCTGTGAAACAACACTGCCAGTAAAAGTACCGATGCATAGTGCAGCTGAATATACTGCAACATAAGAAACAATCGCATAAAGAAAGTATCGATGAAACGGACTAAATGATTGATAATCAAAATGAATAGTTGTTCTATAAATAACATACATAAGGATCCAATTTATAAGTAACGAGCTCACAATACAAAGTGAACCGAAAGTCCATTTAGATAAGAAAACATCTTTTCTTTTAAACGGCATTGTCATAAGTATTGTATTCGATTGGTTGCTACGTTCCCATCCTATCAATAAGCAGGCTAAAGCAATGATAAGAACAGTTAACCAAAAACTATTACCTTCTCCTGAAGAAAAGGAATAAAAATAATAATACTGTTTTCCCTTTTCTTGTAATTCGTAATACACATCAAGTTGTTGCTGAGCACTTCTATAATATCCAAAAGATAAAAGATAAAGCGAACTAAAGAAGAATAGCAATACTGCATATTTCCCGCGTTTCCAATTCCACATCCACAACGCCTTATGAAACATACCCATCCTCCTCTAGTGTCGTAACGAAGACATCTTCAAGTGACATTGTTAATTCTTCAATGAGTATAGGTTGTTCTTTATAAAACTTCTCCAGTGTTGTAGCCACATTTCCCTCAATTAAGATTGTATATACTTTTCCTGTTTGATTTAATATTTTAATATTGCTTAAGTTTTCTAGTTTTTGAGGTAATGAACGTTCGTAAGCTACTTGTATTTTAGCAAATCGTGATTTGGCATCGTCTAGTGATGTAATAGACGAGATAGTATGGCCTTTTAGTATAATAATTGTATCTGCAATTTGTTCCACTTCATCTAAATGGTGAGTGGAGATGAAAATGGTAATCTCTTTTTCTGCAACTTCTCCAACGAGAAACTGTAAAATTTGTCTTTTCACAATAGGGTCAAGTCCGTTTGTCGGTTCATCTAAAATGATATATTCTGCTTTTGTAGAAACGGCTAAAATGATGGCAAGTAATGCTTTCATCCCTTTCGAATAACTACGAATTCGTTTGTTTGGTAAGTTAAAACGTTCTAACAGTTCATAGAAATAAGCTTCATCAAATGCGGTATAAACTTCTTTATAAAACTTTACAATTTCTTTTACCGTATATCCGTTTAGTATGTTAGTAGAATCAGGGACATAAACAATTTTTTGCTTTATTTCAGGACACTGATGAATGTTTGTATCTTCATATGTAATAGTCCCGGCATCAGGTTCTAAAATACCGACCATCGTTCGTAATAAAGTTGTTTTCCCCGCACCGTTTCTTCCGAGTAATCCGATAATACTTCCTCTTTGTAATGTGAAAGAAACATCATCTAAAATCGTTTGATTATCAATTGTTTTCTTCAAGCTTGTCACTTTCAGCATCCGCATTTCCTCCAATCTCTTTGTAGTATGAGTCTATCCAATCATGAATTTTATCTTTCGTAACACCAAGATAAGAGGCTTCTAATAGTAATTGATGAAATTGCTTTTCAACCATAGCGATTTTCCTTTCGTCTAATGTTGGGGTAATCGATTGGGATACAAATGTTCCTTTTCCTCGTAATGTTTCAATAATCCCTTGTCGCTCTAACTCTTGGTACGCTTTACTCACTGTGTTTGGATTTATAACGAGTAAAGAAGCGAGTTCGCGTACAGAAGGTAGTTTGTCACTTGGAGCTAACATGTTCTTCAATACGAGTTCTTTTATATTTTGAACAATTTGTTCCCATATCGGAGTGTTGCTTCTTGGATCAAGTTGAATATGCAAGAGCAATGTCTCCTTTCTGACGTGTATTAAGTGTACTACTGTATGTAATACACTTAATACAATATAGGTGATGAATGTATTTGTCAACTGTAAATATTAGAAAAATATGGTATTAAAAAATAAAAAATTGGAAAAAATAGGTCTGATATAGAATGGAGGGTTAGTCATGAAGCGAGTTTTTGGAATACTTGTTTGTTTCATGTTATTGCTTTCTGGTACTTCAGTTAGTTTCGCACAATCTGAGAAGACGAAGCAGGAGAAAACAGAAGAAACAACGCCGAAGTTAGCGGAACAAGCGTCATCAGCAATTGTAATTGAACAAGATACAGGTAAAGTTTTGTTTGATAAAAATCCAAATGAGAAGTTACCACCTGCTAGTATGACGAAGATTATGACAATGCTATTAATTATGGAACAAGTTGAAAAAGGAAAACTAAAACTGACCGATAAAGTTAGAGCAAGTGAGCATGCAGCTTCAATGGGTGGATCACAAATCTTTTTAGAGCCTGGAGAAGAGATGACTGTAAATGAAATGCTAAAGGGAATTGCAATTGCATCAGGAAATGATGCGTCTGTTGCAGTAGCGGAGCATATCGCTGGTTCAGAAGAAGGTTTTGTAAATATGATGAACAAAAAAGCGAAAGACTTAGGACTGAAAAATACTCATTTTCAAAATCCAACAGGTCTTCCGGCTAAAGACCATTATTCTACAGCGAATGATATGGCTATAATGGCGAAAGAATTGATGAAGTACCCACTTATTCGCAAATACACAGGTAAATACGAAGACTATTTACGTGAAGATACGGATAAGAAGTTTTGGCTCGTTAATACGAATAAGTTAGTACGCTTTTATCCTGGAGTAGATGGTGTGAAAACGGGCTTTACGACAGAAGCAAAATATTGTTTAACAGCATCGGCTGAAAAGAATGGGATGCGTGTTATTTCAGTTGTTATGGGAGCACCTACATCGAAAGAACGGAACAATCAAGTAACGAAGCTTCTTGACTACGCGTTTGGTCAATATATGACAAAGAAATTGTATACACGAGGCGAAAAAATTAAGACTGTTCAAGTAGGAAAAGGGAAAAAAGAAAAAGTAGATTTAGTTGCGTCAGACAATGTGTCTCTTCTTATGAAGAAGGGCGAAAATATGGACAAAGTAAAGCGAGAAGTTATTGCTGAAAAGAAAGTGAAAGCGCCAATTAAAAAGGGCGATGCACTTGGTACACTTGTTATTAAAAGAGATAAAGATGTTTTACTAAAACAAACAATTGTAGCAAAAGAAGATGTTGCTGCAGCGAGCTGGTGGGAGTTATTTAAAAGAAGTTTTGGGATGTTTTCAACATCAAAATAGCGGCAAATATTTTGCCGCTTTTCTATTCATATGTAAGTAAATAATTGCTGAATGGTTTCACTTTATGGCGAAATAGTTCTTCTTTTGTCAGTAGGAAGGATTCTTATGTTGTATCACGAAAATCTTTATGTATGTAAATGAGTAAAGTTTGAGCATAAGGAGGAAATCGTGTGAGTCTTTCCATGCAATTAGAAGTAAAACGTGACGTCCTATGTGTGAGACTAGCGGGTGAATTAGATCATCATACTGCTGAAGAGTTGCGAACGAAAGTAACAGATATGATTGAGACACGTGGTGTTCATCATATTGTTTTGAGCCTAGAGAACTTATCGTTTATGGATAGTTCTGGTTTAGGGGTTATATTAGGCCGATATAAGCATGTAAAGGGATTGGGTGGAGAAATGGTTGTTTGTGCAATTTCACCGCCTGTTAAACGTCTATTTGAAATGTCGGGCTTATTTAAAATTGTTCGTTTAGAAGAAAGTGAAGCGCATGCGCTCGCGACGTTGGGGGTGGCATAAATGAGAAATGAAATGAACCTTCAATTTTCAGCATTAAGTCAAAATGAATCGTTCGCTCGCGTTACAGTAGCTGCTTTCATTGCGCAACTAGACCCAACGATGGAAGAACTTACGGAGATTAAAACAGTTGTGTCAGAAGCAGTTACAAATGCAATTATTCATGGGTACGAAGGAAATGCAGAAGGTGTTGTTTATATTTCTGTAATTTTGGAAGAAGCAATGGTGAAACTCACGATTCGAGATGAAGGGATTGGCATCTTTGATTTAGATGAAGCGAGACAACCCCTTTTTACAACTAAACCTGAATTAGAGCGTTCCGGAATGGGATTTACTATCATGGAAAATTTTATGGATGAAGTAGAAGTTATTTCAAACGAATCTTTCGGGACAACAATCCATTTGACAAAATACTTATCAAATAGTAACGCTCTATGCAATTAAGGAGAATAGCCTATGGACATAGAGGTCAAAAATGAGAAGAAGAAACCTCAGTTAAAGGACCACGAGCTAAAAGCGTTAATTCAACAAAGTCAAGATGGAGATCAACAAGCGAGAGATACAATCGTTCAAAGCAATATGCGTCTCGTATGGTCGGTTGTGCAGCGTTTTCTTAATCGAGGATACGAACCAGACGATTTATTTCAAATTGGATGTATTGGGCTCTTAAAATCGGTAGATAAATTTGATTTATCTTTCGACGTGAAATTTTCAACATATGCAGTTCCAATGATTATTGGGGAAATACAGCGGTTTTTACGTGATGATGGATCAGTGAAAGTAAGTAGATCTTTAAAAGAAACAGGAAATAAAATTCGGAAGATGAGAGACGAGCTTTCGAAAGAATTTGGAAGGGCTCCAACGATTAATGAAGTAGCTGAAGCGTTAGAACTAACGCCAGAGGAAGTGGTTCTTGCGCAAGAAGCAAGTCGTGCTCCTTCATCCATACATGAAACGGTGTATGAAAACGACGGGGATCCGATCACTATTTTAGATCAAATTGCTGATCAATCTGAAACGAAATGGTTTGATAAAATTGCTTTAAAAGAAGCAATTAGAGAACTAGATGAGCGAGAACGTTTAATTGTGTATTTACGCTACTATAAAGATCAAACTCAATCAGAAGTAGCAGAGCGCATAGGTATTTCGCAAGTACAAGTTTCAAGACTTGAAAAGAAAATATTAAAACAGATGAAAGATCGAATAGATGAATAGCTATCTATTCGATCTTTTTTTTATGAATTTAATAGAAGGAGATTATAAACTTTCTTAAAAATTAACAGAATTTATTGATAATTTAGTAAATTTAAAATATAATCCAATTATGAACTTGTCACAAAGGGGGAAGGAAATATGGAAACGAGGCAACAATGGGGAACGAGGGCTGGATTTATTTTCGCAGCGGTCGGCTCTGCCGTTGGATTAGGAAACATATGGCGTTTTCCTTATACAGCGTATGAAAATGGGGGAGGCGCATTCTTTTTACCGTACTTATTCGCATTATTAACGACTGGTATTTCATTATTGGCGTTTGAATTCGCTCTTGGGCATCGTCACCGTGGTTCCGCGCCACTTACGTTCTTCCGTATTAGTCCGCGTGCTGAATTCATCGGATGGTGGCAAATGTGTGTAACGTTTATCGTTTCAACATATTATGCAGTAATTATTGCTTGGTCTATTTCATATACGTATTTTTCAATTACTGGAGCGTGGGGGAAAGACACGCAAACATTTTTATTTAAAGAGTATTTGCATGTTGCAGATAAGCCAGGGCAGTTTGGAGGGCTCGTACCGGAAGTATTAATTCCATTAGCTCTCGTTTGGATTATTGTGCTCGGCGTTGCATTCAAAGGAGTTAAAAAAGGAATTGAAGTTGTTAACCGCATTTTCATTCCTTTACTAGTTGTTATGTTCCTTATTATCGTAGTTCGTGCAGTGACGATGGAAGGTGCGATGCAAGGATTAGATGCATTCTTTAAACCAGATTGGAGTCGTATTTTTGATGGGAAAGTATGGCTTGCTGCTTACGGTCAAATTTTCTTTAGTTTATCTTTAGCATTTGGAATTATGATTACGTATTCTAGTTATTTACCGAAAAATTCAGATACAACAAATAATGCCTTTATTACTGGCTTTGCAAACTCAGGATTTGAATTATTAGCAGGGATTGGAGTCTTTGCAGCTCTTGGATTTATGGCAAACAATATGGGAGTACCGGTTGATAAAGTAGCAAGTGCTGGTGTAGGGCTTGCGTTCGTAGTGTTCCCGCAAATTATTAATGAATTACCGATGTCACCGTTATTTGGCGTATTATTTTTCTTATCATTAACAGTTGCTGGAATTACATCTCTCATTTCACTTGCGGAAGTATGTTTTGCTGCCGTATCTGAAAAGTTCAGCTTAAGCCGCCAAAAAACAATTGGAATTATGGGGACGCTTCTCGTACTCGTTTCTCTTGTTTTTGCAACACGTGGCGGGCTTATGTTCCTAGATGTTGTTGATTATTTCGCTAATAACTTCGGATTAATTTCAATTGCACTAGCAGAAGTAGTTACAATAGGGCTCATTTTACGCCGTTTACCAGTTTATCAAAATCACGCAAACTTCGTATCTGATATTAAGTTAGGCACGTTTTGGAGAGTGAGTTTACTCGTTATTACTCCGCTTATGTTAGGATACATGTTAATTGATGGTACAATCCAAAATATTAAAAAGAACTACGGAGATTATCCAACGGAGTTTGTCGTAACGTATGGTTGGTCAATCGCAGCAGCGTTCCTTATCGTTGCACTAATCATTAGTCTAAAGAAATGGAATGCACAAATACATTCAGATTCTGCTAAGCTTGAAAAAGAATGGAAAGATCGGGGTGTTTCATAATGAGTGGATCAGCGATTATGATGATGGTTATTGGTATTGTAGTCATTTGGGGAGGACTTGCGTTAAGTATTGCAAATTTATTTAAGAAAAAAGCATAAACTAAAAAACATCTGTACCGAAATGGTACAGATGTTTTTTTATGAAAAAATTGTATTAGAAAAAAATTCAATAACCATACTACAACTACGAGGAAGAGTGAAGAGGTGAATGGAAATTGGAACAAACAATTTATATTAAAATGCGTAATCGATTAAAAGTTTCTCCTACGTATGAAGTGAAGCTGGGTGATGTTGCTCAACTTGCGGGAGATGCTCTCGTAGTTCAGTCGTTACAGGATGAGGTAGTTTACAAAATAACAGCGCATGATAAGACGCATGTTGTAATTGATGTTATGAAAATTATTGAGATTATTAGGCAAAAAGCGGCCCATATACAAATTAATTTACTCGGTTCTGGACAAACTCTAGTTGAAATTATATATGAAAAAAAGAGAGTACATCCAATTTTCTTCGGACTTGTATGGTTGTTACTTTTTATTGGAGCGGCCCTTGCGATTATTTATTTCCATGAAGATGTAAGCATGCAACAAGTGCACCAACGGTTATATTACATGATTACAGGAGAATTTAAGGCGCAGCCACTTTTATTTCAAATTCCGTATTCATTAGGTCTTGGGTTAGGTATGGTCTTATTTTTTAATCATGTATTTCAAAAGCGAATTAATGAAGAGCCGAGTCCGTTAGAAGTAGAGATGTTCCAATACCAGCAATCACTTGACCAATATGTAATTGTTCATGAAAACAAGGACAATATGAAACAACTTGCCGATGATTGAATCTGGGTTTGTTATTCTAATTGGTTTAGCGGGAGGAATTGCAGTAGGTAGCGGATATGTCGCGTTTTTAGCTGTACTTGGTATAATCCCCCGGCTAGCTCAATTAACGAGAAGTGGAAAGCACATTCAATATTTTGAGTGGGCCGTTATTGCAGGTACGTTAACAGGAGCTTGGTGTAGTTTGAAAAACATTACATTTCAAACATCGCAATATTGGCTTGTTGTATTAGGTATATTTTGTGGTACATTCATTGGAATGCTTGCAGCCGCATTAACAGAGGTGTTAAATGTTCTACCTATTTTAGCGAAGCGAGTAGGGGTAGAGGGGAAAATTGTTGTTTTACTCGTTGCTCTTGTACTTGGGAAAGTAATAGGCTCGTTGTTTCACTGGATTTATTTCGTAAAGTAGGAGGCAATATATAAATGACAGGGCGAAAACTAAAGGATGATTACGTAAATAAAGTGAAGGAGTACCATCCGAAACCAAATTATTTCATAAATTGTGTTAAAGCATTTCTTGTAGGTGGACTCATTTGTACAATCGGTGAAGTATTGATGAAATTTTATATACATTATTTTCATTTCAGTGAACAAGAGGCAGGGAATCCTACGGTTGCCACTCTTGTATTATTGTCAGCGATTTTAACAGGTTGTGGTGTATATGATAAAATTGGTCAATTTGCTGGAGCTGGATCGGCTGTACCTGTTACGGGATTTGCGAATTCTATGGCGAGCGCTGCGTTAGAACATAAGAGTGAAGGAATTGTGCTTGGGATTGCTACAAACATGTTTAAGCTAGCGGGAAGTGTTATCGTTTTTGGGGTCGTTGGGGCATACATTATTGGGTTAATAAGATATACTTTTAACATTTTTATGTCTTAAAGGAGGGGCTAGTATGAGGTTGACTGGAAAACAAACGTGGGTATTTCAAAATGATATTTATGTGAATGCAACCGGTACTGCTGTCGGTCCGAAAGAAGCTGAAGGCCCTCTTGGAAAGGATTTTGATATTTCATATGATGATTTACATTGCGGAGAGGAGAACTGGGAACTTGCTGAACGGAGATTAATGTCAGATTCAATTCAGCAAGTCGTGCAAAAAGGAAATGTAGAAACATCACAAATTGATTTCTTTTTAGCGGGTGATTTATTAAATCAAACAGTGACAGCAAATTATGTTGCGCGTAAGTGGGGGATTCCCTTTTTAGGGATGTTCAGTGCTTGTGCGACCTCAATGGAGACTTTAGCGGTCGGATCCGCCTTTATAGATGGTGGATTTGCAAATCGTGTTTTAGCGACGGTAAGTAGTCATAATGCAACGGCTGAAAGACAGTTCCGTTATCCAACCGAGTATGGGGGCCAAAAGCCAGGAACAGCAAATTCCACTGTTACAGGTGCGGGATCCATATTAATTAGTAAAGAAAAAAGTGCCATTAAAATTACGGCAGCTACGATTGGAAAAGTGCAAGATTTAGGAATTGCGAATCCTTTAGATATGGGGTCAGCGATGGCGCCTGCTGCTGCTCATACAATTCAGCAACACTTTGAAGATTTAAAGAGAAGTGCCGATGATTATGATTTGATTGTTACCGGTGATTTATCAGCTATTGGGACACCAATCGCGAAACAACTGTTACTGGAAGAAGGTTATGATCTTGGGCATATATATAATGATTGCGGATTAATGATTTATGATTCCGGTCAAGAAGAAGTATTTGCCGGTGGTAGCGGTTGTGCTTGTTCAGCTGTTGTCACATATGGTCATTTATTAAGCGAGATGCAAAAAGGGAATTTACAACGAATTTTTGTCGTTGCTACTGGCGCGTTATTAAGTCCGATGATGATGCAGCAGAAAGAAACAATTCCAACCATTGCGCATGGTGTCGTATTTGAGAGAGTGAAGGGAGAGTGAATTGTGGATTTTATATATGCATTTCTTGTAGGAGGCGCTATTTGTATAATTGGACAAGTATTATTAGATTTCGCAAAGTTAACACCAGCCCATTTAATGGCTACCTTTGTAGTCATAGGAGCAGTGTTAGATGGCTTTGGATTATACGATAAGCTCATAAAGTTTGCTGGTGCTGGTGCGACAGTTCCTATTACAAGTTTTGGACATTCACTATTACACGGAGCAATGCATGCGGCAGAAAAACACGGATATATAGGGATTGGTATGGGTATGTTTAGTTTAACGTCTGCAGGCATTTCAGCAGCGATATTATTTTCATTTTTTGTAGCACTTATATGTAAACCGAAAGGATAAATCAAATGAGACGAAGGGTTATTTTGGTCACAGATGGAGATGAATATGCAAAGCGAACAATTGAGCTTTTAACGAAGGAATTTGGGGGAAGGTGTATTTCAGCATCACAAAGTAATCCAACCAAATTAACAGGGAAGAAAGTTGTTGAGCTTATTATGCAAACGCCATATGACCCTGTATTTGTCATGTTTGATGACAGCGGATTTATTGGAGAAGGATCTGGTGAAAAAGCTTTAAAATATGTAGCTACGCATAAGCAAATTGATGTACTCGGGATTTTGGCAGTAGCGTCTAATACACATCATTGGGAATGGGCACGCGTAGATGTAAATGTAGATCGGAACGGAAACTTAACCGAATATGGTGTTGATAAATTTGGACTTCCAGATGGAGAAATTGGCAGAATTAGCGGAGATACAATTTATTGTTTAGACGATTTGAATGTTCCTGTCATCGTTGGAATTGGTGATATTGGTAAGATGTGTGGAAATGATGAATGGGAGAGAGGATCACCAATTACTAAAAAAGCAATTCAGTTAATTTTGGAAAGGAGTGGTTTTTATGACGAAGCCTAAAAAAGTAGAAATCCCTATTTCATCTTTCATAAGTGATAATGAAAATTACTTAAAGCAAACAGCTGGACTGGGTGTTACATACGATGTTGGTATTCGTAAATTTCAAATTTTAAATAAAGAAATTGGTGTGTTATTTGTAAACGGACTTTGTGATACAAATTATATTATCCCTATTTTAGAAGAAGCGGTGGATACAAATGAAATAAGAGATGTAGAAGAAGATACAGTGAAGCTTTTAGAGAATCGTTTAATTCATCAACAAGTAAGTAAAGTGAGAACGATGGATGAGGTAATGCTTCAAGTATTATCAGGACTCATTATTATATTTGTGGAAGGAGAAACGGAAGCTTTTGCGATAGATGTTCGTAGTTATCCAGGACGAACACCAACAGAACCAGATACAGAAAAGGTAGTACGTGGTGCAAGGGATGGATTTGTTGAAAATATCGTTGTAAATACAGCATTAATTCGTAGAAGGATACGTGACCCACGTCTTCGAAATGAAATGATTCGAGTAGGAGATCGATCACAAACGGATATTTGTATTACATATGTACAAGATGTTGCAAATCCGGATTTAGTTAAGATTATAAAACAAGAATTAAATAACATTGAAGTAGACGGAATTACGATGGCGGATAAAACGATAGAGGAATTTGTAGTTAAACAAGGCTATAATCCCTTCCCGCTTATTCGATACACAGAAAGACCAGATGTAGCGGCAAATCATCTACTAGAAGGACACGTGCTAGTACTTGTTGATACATCACCGAGTGCTATGATTACTCCAACAACATATTTTCATCATTTACAGCATGCAGAAGAGTTTAGACAAAATCCAGCTGTAGGTACATTTTTACGTTGGGTACGTTTTTTAGGTGTTATATTTTCGCTGTTCTTATTACCATTTTGGTTAGTTTTTGTGTTTGATCCAACTCTTTTACCAGAAAGTCTTGCTTTCATTGGACCAAACAAGATGACGCATTTACCAATTTTATTACAAATTTTGATGGCTGAAATTGGACTTGAATTTTTAAGGATGGCTGCCATTCATACACCGACATCATTATCATCTGCAGCAGGATTAATTTCTGCCATATTAATTGGTCAAATTGCAATTGATGTAGGTTTGTTTGTACCAGAAGTAATTTTATACGTAGCAGTTTCTATGATTGGAGCATATGCAACACCGAGTTATGAACTAGGGCTTGGGAATAAAATCGGGAAGCTATTTGTCATTATTTTGACAGGGATATTTCATGAAATGGGATTTGTAGTTGGAATGACGATATTAATTTTATTTTTAACGTCTATAAAAAGTTTACAAACACCGTATTTATGGCCGTTTTTACCATTTGATTGGGGCGCATTAACAAAAATTCTACTCCGTCCAACGATGTCTAGTTTAAAAGTACGCCCAAGTATTGTAAAACCTCAAAATGTAAGAAGACAAAAATAAACGGGTGTATACACCCGTTTATTTTTTTAGCAAAAATTTATTGTTTTTTAACAAAAATCAAACATTTTTTGTGTACACTTAGAGTAGATATTGTGTATGGAAGGGGAAGAGGACATGATTAAATTATTTGTAAGTGATTTAGATGATACGCTCGTTTACAATGTGAATCATATGCAAAAAGAAGATGAACGTGCACTTTGTTGGTTAGCTGAAAAAGGGACAAATATTTGTTTTGCCTCTGGCCGCTTTACTCATCGAATTGATGAAGTTGTAAATAGGTTTGCATTCCCGTATTACACAACTAGTTTAAATGGAGCAACAATGTTACTGCCAGATGGAAAAATATTTCATGAATCAAGTTTTGAAGATGGGATTGCCCAGGAAATATATCGATATATCCATAAAAAGGGACTAGCAGATATTGTTTGTGCAAATGAGCAACGGTATACAAAAAGAAAGAATGAACATCATCATAATTTTGAAACATATATGGGCGTGCATATTGCTGAGATAGAAGCATTAGAAGAGGAATTTGGTAAGACTGTACATCCTGCGAAATTGTTTGTTTTTGGGGAAGAAGAGACAATTGTAGCATTAGATCAAGAATTACGAGATACATTTCAGAGCGAAGCGGAAGTTTTTATGTCTGGTAAACGCTATGTTGACATTATGCCAAGGGGAGTAAGTAAGGGGAGTGCTTTAAGGCGACTAATGGAACATTTGCAAATTGAGGCAAATGAAGTTGCATGCATTGGAGATTCCTTCAATGATATTTCTATGTTTGAAGTAACCCCGCATTCATTTACTCTACATCATGCTCATCCATATGTGAAGGAGAAGGCAAATCATATTGTTCGTTCGGTTGAAGAAGCTGTTATGAAATTGCCGTTACTTGTATAAAGAAGAAGCTCGTCACTGACGAGCTTCTTTTTATTTGAATAACGATTTAACAAAATCAATGATACTTGAGAAGAAATCTTTCACTTTATCTAGGAAACCTTGCCCTTCTTCAGATCCTAAAAAGGCAGAAACATGTTCTTTTGCTTTATTTAACTGACTGCCAACTTGATTCCAATCAATATTAAGATTTTTCATTTTATCAAATAGCGCAACTAAGTTATCTAACTGTTCATCCGTTAATATAATACCAAGTTGGTCCGCAATTTTTTTAATTAATGAACGTAAATCTTCAGTCGTTTTTGGTTGCTCTTTAGCAATTTCTTCTTTAATTTTTGCAACAAGTTGAACTGCTTTTTCTTCACCAATTTTATCGCCGAGCTGGGATGTTTGCACCATTTCTTCATTGGCTACTTTTTTTACTTCTTCAGGAATTGCTTTGTTCGATGTTGTTTCATAGGCTTTCATTAAACCTGTTAAAGCAGCGGTTCCTGAAACTTTAAATGGTGCAGTAATTTGAATTTCTGCATCTTTCACACCTGCTGTAATAAGTGCGTTTGTGTACATTGCATCTGTTATGGAATTAATGTTTTTTGAACGTACAATAAGGCCAGAACCTGGCTTTGTATATGTGATCATAGAAGAGGAAATTGCTCTCGTACCAATTTGCGCTTTTGGAACAATCCCTTCTAGAAATTTATGTTCTTCCGCATTAGAAACAGTAATGATTGTAGCATCTTTCGGTGCTTTCATTTCTTTTAACAGATCTTGTTTTTGTTGTTCGGACAAGTTTTCTCCTAGTGTAACAATTGATTCTCCTTCAATGATGTCTGCAAACGAAGCTGTTGGCATCATAAATACCGTTACAGCTAATAGCAGAGCTAGTAATTTCGTTTTCACGAAAAATCGCTCCCTTTCTCTTTCTAAAATTTTCGGGCAACACAGTTATTATAGTATATATTTCTTATTTGTCACCTAGCTTTTTCCACATTTCAAAAAAGAAGTATGTAGATTGTCGGATTCTTTTTGTTTCTAGTCATGAATGTGGTAATATAGTGCTGAGATAGTTGAAAGGAGACATATACATATGAAAACTTTAGGATACATATTAATGGAAAATGGTGAAAAAATCGATTTAGAATTTTTCCCAGAAGAGGCACCAAAAACAGTAGAAAACTTTAAAAAACTAGCAGAGCAAGGATTTTATGATGGTGTGACATTCCACCGCGTTATTCCTGGCTTCGTAAGCCAAGGTGGCGATCCAACAGGAACAGGTGCAGGTGGCCCAGGTTACTCTATCCCATGTGAAACTGATGGAAATCCTCATAGACACCTTGTAGGATCACTTTCTATGGCTCATGCTGGCCGTAACACAGGTGGTAGCCAATTCTTTATCGTTCATGAGCCACAACCGCATTTAGATGGTGTACATACTGTATTCGGTAAAGCAACAAGCGGTATTGAAACAGTATTAAACATGCGTCAAGGTGATGTAATGAAAGAAGTTAAAGTTTGGGAAGAATAAGTTAATGAGAAAAGAGAGCTATTGCTCTCTTTTTTGTTTTTTTGATAGGAATCGGTATTTTGTTTACAGTGCATGATACAAGTAGTACTGTTATTGTAGTGAAAATATGTCGCTTATAAGAACAAAATTTTAACAAATTACATAGAATACATTACATAACATGTTTCAATAAATCTTTTTTATTACATTCATTTTGCTAGAATTCATTTGCTCTAAGGTGATGACTAGTGAAGTGATAATGAGCGGTGGATGTGTCTTTTCACTTTCATATAACAGCGTTTCTTCTTTTATCTACTTAGAAAAAATAGTACTGAAACATATATTTGACTTTCTTCTTTTCGCTTTGTATGATTATCAAGTTGCTTTAAGCCCTTCTCACTCTGTTGAAAATATTGTAAAATGAATGAGATATGAAAAGAGTGGTTGAGGGGATTAATAGTTTGTAACTTTTGTAAGAAGGGATAAGGGTTATGTTAATTCGTTTTAAGAAAAGTTATGAAAAGATTGCAATGGGGCTTCTTTCATTTATGCCAACAGAAAAAGATGTGAAAACATTACAATTGACTATGAAAGATTATGAAGCAAAGGATGAGTGGCAATTGTATTTGTGGAAACAAAACGAAGATTTTGTTGGGATAATGGGGATTGTAAAAAAAGAAAATCAAGTTTTGGAAATTCAGCATTTGAGTGTGAACCCATCTCACCGTCATATGGGTATTGGGACGAAGATGGTACAAGAGTTAAAGAGTAAATTTCTTGAGTTTACAATTTGCGGAAATGAGCAAACAGCAAGTTTTTGCAAAAAGTGTAAAGAGCTTGAACAAAATATACATTCGTGAAAGCAGAGATAAGTAGTTTATTATCTCTGCTTTCTTTTTTGTAATTGCTCATTTCGTTCAGCAATAACTTCTGTTCGATCACGTAATGTGTGCTTATGTATGATATATTCATTAGAACTAGCATTCGCATCTTTCCAAGGGAGGTTTTTTTTCTGACATAATTCCATGCAGTGCTTTTCTAATGCTGTATCCAATAATGGTAAAAATAACGGTGTAAAACCTTCTTCTTTCTGTATAGATTGCAATCTATCCTTGAGTAAGAATAGAAGTTGTGTGGCATTTATTCCTAAACGTTGTAAAGGTGCACTGTTTTTTTCTAAAATCGTTATGGCGCTTTTCATCATTTTCTCTGAGCCATTCCAGTTAGAGCGTCTTTGATGGTATAAAGAAACTGCAATTTGAATGAGGCCGACTAAGTAAATGTCACGATTTCCTCTTGGTTTTTCTTTCCAATATTCTTCTAGTATTTCGTGGCATTCAAAATAATCATAATCTCCGTGAAAATGAATTAAAAATTGTATGTATTCGGTAGGATACATTTTCTTCACCCCTGTTTAACGGTTATAAATACAAGTGTATCATAGAAATATGAACAATAAACGACTAGGGAGTTTTCCCTAGCCGTTATTGTTCATATTAGCAGAAGCAAGCTGCCCCTACAATAATTAGTAAAATAAACAATACAACAAGTAATGCGAACCCACCGCTAAAACCGCAATCAACGTGACCCATAGTTTTTTGACCTCCTACATTGTTCTTACTACACTGTTATCATATGAAGTGATGGGCATGATGACATAGGCATCGGTCTATTTTTAATTAAATTTCTTAAAAAGGTTGGATAGAACATGAGTATGCTCTATACTTATGTTGTTATAGAAAAAATGTGGTGGGATGCTTTGTGCAGTATAATTTTAAAGTAGAGGCTTTTGAAGGGCCTTTAGATTTATTGTTACATTTAATACATCGTTATGAAATTGACATATATAATATTCCTGTAGCGGAAATTACAGAGCAATATTTATCTTATGTTCATACGATGAAAGAACTACAATTAGATGTTGCAAGTGAGTATTTAGTAATGGCTGCAACGTTATTACAAATTAAAAGTAAAATGTTGTTGCCGAAACATGAAGAAGATGTACTTGATAACGGTGATGACTTTATAGATGATCCTCGTCAAGAATTGATGGAGAGGTTAATTGAATATAAGAAATATAAGCAAGTTGCTACTGAGCTAAAAGAAAGAGAACAAGAAAGAGCACAGCTATATACACGTCCGCCAATTGATTTTACATCGTTACAACAAGAAGAGGAGACGAACTTACCTCTTGATGTTACGTTATATGATATGCTAGCGGCATTTCAAAAATTAATGCGCCGAAAAAAAGCAAAGAAACCTGTAACAACACGTATTACTCGTCAAGAAATACCAATTGAACAGCGCATGACTGATATTTTAAAGCAGCTAGAAATACAAGGTGGTCGTCAAAGTTTTTATGATTTGTTTGTTGATGATGAACGAGAAATAATGGTTGTAACATTTTTAGCGGTTCTTGAGCTGATGAAAAATCAACAAATCATAATTGAACAAGAACATAATTTTGATGAAATTTTCGTATCAAGCTCTATTAAATCAGCATAGATCTAGTATGGAAAATGGGATAGAAATATTATATCTCATGCTAAGTTCGAATGTATCGTTTGGAACAAGAGAAAAAATATTGAACCGAACGCATTGATTGTGATTCGGTTTTTTGATGTGTATTTTTATGGAGAAAATAGGAGGAAGGAGCTCGTAAAATGGATAGAACAGAACAGAAATCAATCATTGAAGGGCTTTTATTTGTTTCTGGTGATGAAGGAATTTATCCAGAACAAATAGCGAAAGTCCTTGAAATTGAAGGAAACGAAGTAATCGATATTTTAGAAGAAATGCAAAAAGAATGTGAAAGTGCACACCGCGGTTTGCAAATTGTACAGTATGCAAAAGTATATCGTTTTGCTACAAAGAAAGAACATGCGTCGTATTATCAAAAATTAATAGACATCCCAACAGCTGCTTCACTCTCTCAGGCTGCTCTAGAAACGTTAGCAATTGTTGCATATCGTCAACCAATCACAAGAACAGAAATGGAAGAGATTAGAGGGGTAAAAACGGATAAGGCGTTACAAACGTTAGTTTCACACTTACTTATAAAAGAAATGGGAAGAGCAGAAGGACCTGGGCGTCCTATTTTATATGGAACAACGAAAGAATTTTTGGACACGTTTGGATTGAAAACATTAGATGATTTACCTCCGCTTTCTGAAGAAAACGAACAAATGAATGAAGCGGATTTATTCTTCGGTTCTTTACAAGAGATATCGAAATAAAAGCTTAGCATTTTGCTAAGCTTTTTTTTGTATATCAATTATATACCGTGCCATACTAATTGAAAAAAGGAGACGAGTTATGAAAGGTATGCGAAGTATTTTATTGTTAGTTTCTGTTTTGTTATGCTTTTCTTTAAATAGTGCATCGGCCAAAAGGTATATGATGTCTATTCATACTGCGTCTCCAATACATATGCAGCGGCAACATTTTGGTAAAATGAAAGTGAGTTTCTTAAAAGTAGGGCAAGGTGATGCAACACTTATTATATTGCCAAATGGACAAACAATGTTAATTGATGGGGGACCTTATGAAGCTGGTGAGGTTATTATCCAAAAACTAATTGAAAAAGGGATTAATCATTTAGATGCTATCGTCAGTACTCATCCGGATATGGATCATATAGGAGGACTCATTCCGATTGTAGAGCAAATGCCGGTTTCACTTATATTAGATAGTGGAAAAACATATAGTTCTTTTACTTATCATACGTATCGGAATCATATTAAAAAAAGAGGAATTCCTTTCGTTTCAGTAAAAGAAGGACAATACATCCCGCTAGATCCGCATGTTTCCATACAAGTATTAAATAATGGGAAATCAAAAGATGAAAATAATGAATCTTCAATTGTGTTAAAGGTACGATACGGAAAAGCGGATTTTTTATTAATGGGTGATGCGGATGTGCGGACGGAAACTGAAATATTAAAGCAATTTGATGTACATGCAGATGTATTAAAGGTGGGACATCACGGCTCCTATACTTCAACAAGTGAAATGTTTATAAAGAAGGTAGAACCGCAGTTCGCGATTCTTTCATATGGGAGCAAAAATCCGTATGGACATCCGCACCAAAGTGTAGTGAGACGATTAAAACAGCATGGTATAATGATGTATGGAACAAATAGACGTACAGTAGAAATGGAAACAGACGGCGAACATATTACAATCGGGTCTAGCGGATTAATGCCATTACTTAAGTGATTTATCCCGCATTAACGGGCAGTAAGACCCCCACCTCAAAATTCAGCGGAAGCAAAGAAGTTAGGTGGGGGTCGGGCTGCCCGTAAAAGCCCGATTGGTGAGGGCTAATAATCAGTGGGGGATGAACAAAACCCCCACTGATTAAAGTTTCACTTTATACGATAGATGATATTGTTCCTTTTTGGAAAAAATGAATAACATATATTATAATTGCGAGAGATGTACTAAGCTTTCTTTTTGTTAAACAAAGAGGAAATTTCATTCGAATGTATAGACAACTACTCGTGCATATATTAAGATGGAACTAGGCGAATAAGGTAATAATAACAAGTAGGTATTTCATGGGAAAGGATCGATGAAAATGAAAACGCAAGTTGTCATCAATGCCAAAATTTATACAGGTCAAGAAGTAGTGGAAAACGGATTTATTCGTTACGCAGAAACAATTAAAGAAATTGGTTTGATGGCTCAATATGTATCACAAGAAAATGAAGCGGTTTTAGATGCAACAGGGAAAATTGTGATTCCAGGTATGATTGATGTTCATATTCATGGTGGATACGATATTGATGCGATGGATGCAAATAGCGATGGGTTAGTAACTCTAGGTAAAGAAATGTTAAAAGAAGGAGTTACAACTTACTTCCCAACAACAATGACACAAGCTCCAGAAGCAATCGAAGCGGCATTACATGCTGCGAAGGAAGCGAAAGAAAAAGGAGCACATTTCGAATACATTCACTTAGAAGGACCATATGTTTCAAAAAAACGTGCAGGTGCACAACCACTTGAACATATTGTTCCTGCGAATATTGAACAATTTAAACAATGGCAGGAAACAAGCGGGAATTTAATTAAATTAGTAACATATGCACCTGAAGAAGAAGGTGCGTTAGAGTTTGAGCAGTATCTTGCTGAAACTGGTGTTGTTGGCACAATGGGACATACAGATGCAATTGATGCACAACTAAAAAATAGAAACATTACACATGCAACGCATTTATACAATCAAATGCGTGGATTACATCACCGTGAACCAGGAGTTGTTGGTCATGTGTTATTAAATCCAGATGTAATGGTTGAAGTAATTACAGATGGTATTCACATTCACCCTGATATGGTGAAATTAGCATATAAATTAAAAGGCCCGAAAAAAGTAAGTGTTATTACTGACGCAATGCGTGCAAAAGGTCTTGAAGATGGATTATATGAGCTTGGCGGACAGCCAGTACATGTAAAAGATGGTAGTGCTCGATTAGAAGATGGAACGTTAGCTGGTAGTATTCTAAAAATGGATCAAGCTTTCCGAAATGTAATTGAATTTACAGGTTGTTCAATCGAAGATGCAGTACTAATGACATCAGTTAACCAAGCAGAAGAGTTTGGATTAAATAATAAAGGTGCGTTAGCGGTAGGAAAAGATGCAGACTTTGTTGTGATGAATGAAGATTTACATGTATATGATACAGTTCGTTTAGGAATTCATATGAAGGAAGGGAAGTAATTAAATGAATATTCTTGTTGTAAAAACTCCAGAAGAACTAGCAGAAGCAGGTTATAAATTAATTGAAGAAGTTGTAAAAACAAAAGAAAATCCAACATTAGGAATGGCTACAGGAAGCTCTCCATTAGGTATTTATGCAGAAATGCGAAAAAATAAACTTGATACAAGCCGTGTAACCACTGTAAACTTAGATGAGTACGTAAATTTACCACATGAAGATAAAAACAGCTATCATTATTTCATGCAAGAACAGTTGTTTGATCATCTTCCATTTAAACAAACTTATGTACCAAACGGGATGGCAAGTGATTTAGAGGAAGAGTGCAAACGTTATGAGGGCATTCTAGCTGCTAACCCAGTTGACCTACAGATTCTTGGAATCGGTGAAAACGGTCACATCGGATTTAACGAGCCAGGAACACCGTTTAATTCTCCAACAAACATTGTTGAATTAACAGAATCTACACGCCAAGCAAACCTTCGCTTCTTCGAGAAAGAAGAAGATGTGCCAACTCATGCAATTACAATGGGAATTGGAAGCATTATGAAAGCGAAACAAATTCTACTTGTTGCTATGGGTGCTAAAAAGGCAGAAGCTGTTAAAGAATTATTGCAAGGTGAATATAGTGAAGCGTGTCCTGCTACAGTTTTACAACGTCATCCGAATGTAACCGTAATCGCTGATCAAGAAGCTCTATCTTTATGCAGTGAGGCGATTGCTGATGAACATCGACAAGTATTCACCATTTCCGATCTATTATCAGATTCAAGAGTGGGTGAAACAGCTAATTGAGGACGGCGAATGGAAGCCGGGAGATAAAATCCCATCTGAGAATGAACTTTGCGATAAGTTCGAAGTGAGTCGTATGACAATCAGACAGGCGATTAATAATTTAGTGGAACAAGGTTATTTATATCGGAAACGTGGAATCGGTACGTTTGTCCAACTTCCGAAAGTGGAACAAAAATTGCAAGGAATGACGGGATTCACAGAAGACATGATTTCTCGTGGGATGAACCCAAGTAGTCAATTATTAAGTTTCCGCCTCGTTCCAGCTACTGCGAAAATAGCAGACCGGCTGAGAATACAGGAGGGAGAGTCGGTTTATGAAGTGAGGCGTATTCGCTTAGCTGATGATGAACCGATTGCTTTTGAGACGACATATTTGTCGCCAGCTCTTGTAAAAGATATTAACGAAGAAATATTGCAACAATCTTTATATGAACATTTAGAGAAAAAACTGGGCTTTAAACTTGTTAGCGCTACTCAATCAATTGAAGCTTCAATTGCAACGGATAATGAAGCTGAGCATCTGCATATTCCTAAAAAGGCGCCAGTACTTGTAATGCGTCAATGGTCATATTCAGAAGGTGAAGTACCGTTAGAGTACGTGAAATGTATTTATCGTGGGGATCGTTATAAATTTATTACAAACATCGCACGTAACAAATAATATATTTCAGTTTGTGAAGTACAGTAAATGTCAAATTGTTTAACATGTAAAGAAAAAATACGACTCATCCTTACAAGGAGTGAGTCGTATTTTTATTATGAGCAATTACGTGGTTAACAGCATCTTTAACTGTATTTACTACATAGTGAGCGTGTTCTTTTACTGCGTCATCAGCTTGAGACATAGCAAAACTGTGAGGAGTTAAAGAAAACATTGGAATATCATTATAAGAATCTCCTATGCAAGCAATTTCCTCTGGTTGTAATTGAAACTCTTTTAATAAAACAGAAATAGCAGAACCTTTACTAATATTAGGTGGCATTACATCTAAACATTGTTCTGCTGAAATGAAGGTACTAACTTTTCCATGGAATTTTTCATCAATTTTTTTTTGAAGAAGTTGTAAACTTTCCTTTGTTCCGCCGACAGAGATTTTATTTGGGAAAATAGTATCATCAATCTTTTCTAATAGATGCGGTTCTTCAACGGAAGTCATCGTTACTTGTTGTTCAAGTTCATGAATAAACGGTGTTTTCTCTTCAATGTAATAATTATGTTCATCACTTACATAACGAAAATAAGGCTCTTCATTTGTCATTGCTAATAGATCAGGTAGAATACTCGAATCGAATGTTGCCGATAATAGTTGCTTGTTTTCGTGCGTGTATACGAAAACACCATTTACACTAATACGATGGAAATTTGTATTTACAGCTTGCATTAAATTTGCAATTTCATTATCCAGTCGGCCAGAAGCGAAACAAAGAATCACATCTTGCTTAGCAAGACTGCGAAGTGCTGCAATATCCTGTTCGTCAATTAATCCTCCGTGTTGCATCATTGTACCATCGATATCACTTACAAACATTTTAATCATGTTGTTATCCCCTTTCTATGTACAGTTGCTCTTACATTATACGCATCATATATAAACATGTCTAAAAAATGAATTTTTATGAAATGGTAGATGTTTTACATTGACGACAAAGAAGAATATTCTGTAACATAAAAGCAGGCTATTTAAGTACGAGGGTGGTGTTATATGAGTAATTATCTAGAAATTAAAAAAGTTTTAAATAATAATGTCATCATTGCTAGCCATCCTGAACACCAGGAAGTAGTAGTGATTGGTAAAGGAATTGGCTTTGGAAAAAAAGCGAAAGACGTATTGGAGCAAGAACAAATTGAAAAAATGTTTGTTTTAAAAAATGAACGTGATCGTGAACAATACAAACTGTTAGTGCCACATGTGAGTGAAAAATTAATTGAATTAATGAATGATATTATGTTCTATATTCAAGAAAAAGCAAAATCATCATTAAATGAACATATTCATATCGCTTTAACAGATCATATTTCTTTTGCGATTAAGCGATTAAAACAAGGACTTACCATTGATAATCCTTTTTTAGTTGAAACGAAAATGCTCTATCCAGAGGAATATGAAATTGCTGAAGGTGTTGTAGAACTTTTAAATTCGCGTTTGCAAATTACATTGCCAGAAGGAGAAATTGGTTTTATTGCACTCCATATTTATAGTTCACTTACAAATTCAGATTTATCTTCAGTTAATCAAAACTCCCGTCTCATTGCACAGCTTGTATCTTTAATTGAGACAAACTTACAAATTACATTAGACCAAGAAAGTATCCACTATTTACGCCTTATCCGTCATTTACAATATGCTATTGAGCGGGTGAAAAAAGGGGAGAAAGTAGAGGAATCACAAAGTTTCGCTGATTTATTGAAGGCAGAATATCCTGTCTGTTATAATTTAGCTTGGAAGCTAGTTAAGGTCATGCAAAAAGAATTGCAACTTCCTGTTTATGAAGCAGAGAGCATATATTTAACGATGCACCTGCAGCGCTTAGTGAAGGCAGAGCATGTGTAAAAAGACATATATTTTTGTCTAAAATGAAAACGTTAAAAAAAATCATTGAATCGCTTACAATAGTTATGTATAATAACTATTGCAAAGTTATACAAATTTCGACAAACACATTAAGGTAAATAAAGAAAACGTTTGCCTTAATTATAGTGAACTTATACGTAAACCTATTTTTGACACGTGTTACTGATTCGATCAGGCATGAGTGGAGAAAAGTAAGGAATGTAAGCTAGAGAAAGGGATATACTACCCTTTGTATAGCTATCGTTCTATCTTTTTTTCCTCATGCCTTTTTGGCGTTTGTCGGAAGGTATCAATATAGATAAGAGAGGAAGGGTTTCCATGTTTAAGAAGATCTTTGGTGTTCTTCAAAAAGTCGGAAAAGCGCTTATGCTTCCAGTTGCGATTTTACCGGCAGCAGGTATTTTACTTGGATTTGGTAATGCATTTCAAAATCCACAGTTAACAAATGTTATTCCTGCTTTAAAAGCTGATTGGTTCGTAATGGTAGCAAAAATTATGGAACAATCTGGTGATATTATTTTCGCTAACCTTGCATTATTATTCGCAGTTGGGGTAGCAATTGGTTTAGCTGGTGGAGACGGAGTAGCTGGTTTAGCAGCATTCGTGGGCTACTTAATTATGAACAAAACGATGAGTGTGTTCTTAGAAGTAGATAAACTAGTGAAAGTAACAAGTTCTGGAGCAGACCCAGTAAAAATTGGATTTGCTGATCCAGCATATGCAAACGTATTAGGAATTCCAACGCTACAAACGGGAGTGTTTGGTGGTATTATCGTCGGTATAGTGGCGGCATATTGCTATAATAAATACTTCAATATTGAATTACCATCATACTTAGGTTTCTTCGCAGGTAAGCGTTTCGTACCGATCGCAACTGCAACATTCTCTTTAGTAGTAGGTATTATCATGTGCTTCATTTGGCCATACATTCAAGGTGGCTTAAATACGTTCTCGCATCAAATGATTGATGCAAATAGAACGATAGCAGCATTCATATTCGGTTTAATTGAACGTTCATTAATTCCATTTGGATTGCATCACATTTTCTATTCACCGTTCTGGTTCGAATTCGGTCAGTATACAAATGCGGCTGGCGAATTAATTCGTGGTGACCAAAAAATCTTTATGGCACAGTTAAAAGACGGTGTAGAATTAACAGCAGGTACATTTACAACTGGTAAGTATCCGTTCATGATGTTCGGTCTGCCAGCAGCAGCATTAGCAATGTACCATGAAGCACGTCCAGAAAATAAAAAATTAGCAGCTGGTATTTTAGGTTCTGCTGCATTAACATCTTTCTTAACAGGTATTACAGAACCACTTGAATTTTCATTCTTATTCGTAGCACCAGTATTATTCGGAATTCACGCAGTATTCGCTGGTCTATCATTTATGACAATGCAAATTTTAGGTGTTAAAATTGGTATGACATTCTCTGGTGGTTTAATCGACTTCCTATTATTCGGTGTACTACCAGGCCGTACAGCATGGTGGTGGGTAATTGTTGTTGGTCTTGTACTAGCAGTTATTTACTACTTCGGATTCCGCTTTGCAATCCGTAAATGGGATTTAAAAACACCTGGTCGTGAAGTAGCAAATGCGAATGACGGCGCAGGAAAAGCAGAAGCTGGTGAACTTCCACGTGAAGTATTAGTTGCACTTGGTGGTAAAGAAAACATTGCTTCTTTAGACGCTTGTATTACTCGTTTACGTGTTCAAGTTAATGAGCAAAAGAATGTAAATAAAGATCGCTTAAAAGAGCTTGGAGCAGCTGGTGTACTTGAAGTTGGAAATAACATTCAAGCTATTTTCGGACCGAAATCTGACACGTTAAAATCACAAATTCATGATATTATGTCAGGTCGTACACCTCATGTTGAAAAAGAAGAACCTGTAAAAGTAGAAGAAGCTCCTCAAGAAGTTGATGAAAACGAAACAATCGTTTCACCAATTGAAGGGAAAATCTTACCGATTACAGAAGTACCTGATCAAGTATTCTCAGGAAAAATGATGGGAGACGGATTTGCAATCGAACCAACAGAAGGAACAGTAGTTTCTCCAGTTAACGGTGAGATCGTTAACGTATTCCCAACAAAGCATGCAATTGGTATTCAATCTGAAGGCGGAAAAGAAATTTTAATTCACTTCGGTATTGATACAGTAAAATTAAATGGTGAAGGTTTTGAAGCACTTGTAGCACAAGGCGACAAAGTGAAACAAGGACAACCATTATTAAAAGTAGATCTTGCATTTGTAAAAGAAAATGCACCATCTATCATTACACCAATTGTCTTTACGAATTTACAACAAGGGCAACAAGTCGAATTGAAAAAAGATGGAAATGTTAAGAAGGGCGAAAACGCTATTATTGACATTCAGTAGGAATTTGACGCAAAATGTTTATAATTATAATAGGCGATGTGGTTGACCGAACATCGCCTATTATATACAATAGATGATGTAGTACTCACGTCTATACAACTAAAAAATACTGTAATTTAAAGGAGATAAATTATCATGGAAAAAATCTTTAAAGTAACTAGCGACTCAGGAATTCATGCTCGTCCAGCAACTCTACTTGTAAACACTGCAAGCAAATTTGGTTCTGACATTAACTTAGAGTATAACGGAAAGAACGTTAACTTAAAATCAATCATGGGCGTTATGTCTTTAGGCATTCAACAAAACGCAGAAATTAAAATCACTGCAAATGGTGATGATGCAGCTCAAGCACTAGCAGCTATCGAAGAAACTATGAAAAACGAAGGATTAGGAGAATAATGACTCTTAACATTCAAGGGATCGCTGCATCAAGTGGGATTGCTATTGCAAAGGCTTTCAGACTTGAGAATCCTGAATTTAACATCGAAAAGAAATCAATTACAAACGAAGCTGCAGAAATTGCACGCTTAGACGCTGCGCTTGAGAAAGCAAAAACTGAATTAGAAGCTATTAAGGACCACGCTTTTGCTGAGCTAGGTGCTGACAAAGCTGCGATCTTTGAAGCACATTTATTAGTGTTAAATGATCCAGAACTAGTAAACCCAGTAAAAGATAAAGTAAATAGCGAAAAAGTAAATGCTGAATTTGCAATGGATGAAGTTGCATCAATGTTTATTTCTATGTTTGAAAACATGGATAACGAATATATGAAAGAACGTGCTGCGGACATTCGTGACGTAACAAAACGTGTTCTTGCACATTTACTAGGCATTAACTTCTCAAATCCAGGTACAATTTCTGAAGAAGTAATCATCATTGCTGAAGATTTAACACCATCTGATACAGCTCAGTTAAACCGTAAGTATGCAAAAGGTTTTACAACGGATATCGGTGGACGTACATCTCACTCTGCAATTATGGCTCGCTCTATGGAAATTCCAGCTGTTGTTGGTACGAAAGTTGTTATGGAGAAAATCCAAAACGGCGATATCGTAATCATCGACGGTTTAGATGGAGAAGTAATTGTAAATCCATCAGAAGAAACTCTTCGCTCGTTTGAAGAAAAGAAAGCGAAATTTGAAGAGCAAAAAGCTGAATGGGCAAAATTAAAAGACCAAGCTACTGTAACAAGTGACGGACATCACGTTGAGCTTGTTGCAAATATCGGAACACCAAATGATGTACAAGGTATTATCGATAATGGCGGAGAAGGTGTTGGTTTATACCGTACAGAATTCTTATACATGGGCCGTGACAATCTTCCAACAGAAGAAGAGCAGTTCGAAGCGTATAAAGCAGTTCTTGAAGGTGTAAAAGAAGGTCAACCTGTTGTTGTTCGTACTCTTGACATCGGTGGAGATAAAGAGCTTCCATACTTACATTTACCAAAAGAAATGAACCCATTCTTAGGATACCGTGCAATTCGCTTATGTCTTGATGAGCAAGATGTGTTCCGTACACAACTTCGTGCATTACTTCGTGCTAGCGTATACGGTAATTTAAAAATTATGTTCCCAATGATTGCAACTCTTGATGAGTTCCGTCAAGCAAAAGCGATCTTATTAGAAGAGAAGGCGAAGCTTGTAGAAGCGGGTACAACTGTTTCTAATTCTATTGAAGTTGGTATGATGGTTGAAATCCCAGCTTCAGCAGTATTAGCAGATCAATTCGCAAAAGAAGTTGACTTCTTCTCTATCGGAACAAACGACTTAATTCAATATACAATGGCTGCAGATCGTATGAACGAACAAGTATCTTACTTATACCAACCATATAACCCATCAATTTTACGTCTTGTAAAAATGGTTATCGATGCTGCTCATAAAGAAGGCAAATGGGCTGGTATGTGTGGTGAGATGGCGGGAGATTCACTTGCTATCCCATTATTATTAGGATTAGGTTTAGATGAGTTCAGTATGAGTGCAACATCTATTCTTCCTGCAAGAACACAACTAAGCAAGTTGTCAAAAGCAGAAATGGAAACATTAGCAGAAAAAGCATTAATGATGTCAACTGCTGAAGAAGTTGTTGAACTAGTTAAAAGCATATAAGTAATAAAAAAACCTGAGTCGATTTGAAATCGGTCTCAGGTTTTTTCTATGAGAAAAGTAAATCTTGTTTTCTTACTATAGAGGATAAGACACAGAACTAGATAGCGATAGCAACGATATCAGTTGGGCATACACGTAAAATACCAGTAAAAGTATTTCGATTTTGATTGTGCTTATCATCTTTGTTGTCGTCTTTATTATCTTTGTCATTGTTATTACGAGCTAAAGCAGAGAAAAGAGCAACACCGTTACAGAAACCTTCAAAAATTACATTGTTGAAAGATCCAATACCTTTAACGCTTAATAGAGAAAGCTCTGTTCCAACTGAAATGCTAGCAAGTACGTTACATACAGCTGGTTGTTGTGGTTTTACCTCTTTCTCTTTCTCGCGATGGTCGCGATGGTCACGACGGTCACACTCTCTTTCATGATGATGACAGTCTCTAAAGTTATCACAGCATCCAAATGATCCAAACATAATCCTCATCACCCCCTTCACACTTATAATCTATGTAAGTTCGGTAGTGAGTGACTGGACAGAGAGTGGAATTTTTTCTAGGGGATTTTCTCATTTTAAATGACTAGCTGGGTGTTTACTACGGGATGATGTTTAAAATAGGATAGATATCACAAAAAAATGTAAAGAACACCGGAATGAATGAAATAGGTAGCCTTTACACTTTTTTGCTTTTATATAAAACGATGATATATACAGGAAGAGCTAGGAGTAGTGGTACAATGGATCGTGCAGTATGTTTTTCTGATTCTAATTGGAACGCTTCTTCTTTAGGAAATTGTAATACTGAAATGTTCGCAGCATCCCCAATAAAATATAGAAGCAGTACAGTTACTATGTAACATAAAAGTGCAATAAAGCTTCCGTATGAACTCAATGAAAATCCCTCTCTTGTTATCTATTTGTTATCATTGTATCATAATTGTAACAAAAATACACGGTTATATTTCGATACTTTAACAAAATTCGACACGAAACGCCATTTATGTATATGAAAATAGCATAAAATTTACTATTTTTTTATGTGTAGATGTCGAATAGTACATTGTAATATTACAGATGTGTGACAAAAGAAAAAGAAACGCAGGTAATGAAATTACCTGCGTTTCTTTTTTATTCCGTATTAATAGGCAGTAAGCCCCTCATATTGATTACAGCTTCACTTTATTATTTTGCCCATTCACTCACTTGCTCTACGCTCATTCGTGGTGCAGGGTGACCTTTTAAAGTTGATTCACCAATTGTAATAAGCATAATTGGTACGTAGCGAGATGAAACATTAAATTCTTCTGTAAGTGCTTGTGGGTTGAAACCACCAATAGCGCAAGTATCCCAGCCAGTTGCTTTAGCTGCAAGCATAAGTTGCATTGCTGCTAAAGATGCATTTGAGAAGGCTGCATCTCTTGGGAATTGCTCACGAGCATATGCAGACTCAATATTTTTAGCTAAGCGCTCTTTTGCTTCCTCTTTCATAAATCCTTGTTCTACAATTGGACCATAAACTGGTTCAACGTTTTTATAAGCTTCTAAATCACCTAAAATAGCGACTACAGCAGAAGCATCAAGAATTTGTTGCTGGTTATAAGCAATTGGATGTAATCGTTTCTGTACATCTTCACCTTGGAATACAAGGAATTTCCAGTGCTGCAAGTTCCAAGCAGAAGGTGCTTGAGCAGCTCCCTTTAAAATCTCGTGTAACTCTGTAGATGAAATCTCTTTCTCTGGGTTGAATGCACGTGTAGATGTGCGTTCATATAGAACATTAAAAAAGTTATCGTTTGTCATTATATATCCTCCAAATTACATATCAAATAATGAAAAAATACATGTAATATATTCTACTTACATTTTGTAAGTTATCGAATTTAAGAATATAATATATTTATTTTAATTGTCAAGTTTTAAAGCGGAAGCTAGGGCATTCATACAAACGATACAATTCCTATAATCATACACTAAAAAAGGAATTTATAGAGTGAAAAAGCGAAGATAACATTCTCAATTAGCTTGTTAACATGTATCCCTCACTCATTAAAGTTTTTAGAGAACAGTCTTTTATAAAATGTTTGTGAGGAATTCAGTAGAACAAGATATATGAAGTGAGTGAAGACTAGTGATGAACATACTACATTTTTTATTAGAGAATACGGTTTTCCAAAATGTATTACAAGATCTTCAGTTAAATGTCCTTTATATAGAAAATGGATGCACACATCAACAAACGATAGAAAATATCCATCCAAAATGTATGTTTATAGCAAATAGTTTTGAAGAAGGAGAATTGTTGTTTCAGAGGACTAAACCACATATTGTAATTATGTATGTAACAGATTTTTCTCAAATAAAATATATAAAGAATATGTATAATCCACAGAGTACGTTTATTGTCATTTGGGATCAACAAATAACAAGCGAGTTTACAGAGGTGCTTACGTTAGGGATACGTAATATTGTGATAGCCCCTGTTACTCCACAAATGGTGTTAGAGGAAGTGAATAAAAGTTTGTATCAGCTTTCTTTAGTGCGACAAGTAAGTTTGCAACAAGAACTACTTCAAACGATGTTTGATTTTCGAAATGATCTATTATTCATAGTAGAAGACGATGAGATTGTTGATTGTAATACAAATTTTTTAGAGTTTTTCGGATATGAAAATTTGTTCGCCTATCGTGAGCAACATTTAGTATTTGCTGAACATTTTATTAGAGAAAATGGATACTATTCAACAACTCATGATATAACATGGTTAGATGATACATTATCATATGATAGAAGAATTAAGATGTCCAACTATGAAGGGGAGGTGTCAACTTTTTTATTGCGTGCGACACCATTGCCAGAAGATTTATCAAGATTTATTGTGAAGTGTACAGAGATTACAGAATTAGATGAAATCTATCAAGAACAAGAAAGGCTCGCTATGATAGATTCATTAACAGAGATTTATAATCGTTTGAAGTTCCAACAAATACTAGAGTCAGAATGGGATAATGCGATGCGTAATAATGAAAACATAGCACTTATTTTATTTGATATAGATAATTTTAAAGCAGTAAATGACACGTATGGCCATGATTTTGGTGACTTAGCGTTAATTCAGCTTGCAGAGCTTATGAAATCTAAAGTGGAGGAGCAACATGTATTTGCTAGGTGGGGCGGAGAAGAGTTTATCATTTTAGTAACGAATACAGTAGAAAAAGAAGCATTTCAGGTTGCGGAATCATTACGATTTTTCATTGAAACAAAGCAATTCTCAGGAATCTCGAAATTAACAGCGAGTTTTGGAGTTGCATTATATGAAAAAGGGATTACAAGAGAAGAATTAATGCAACGAGCGGATATTGCATTGTATGAAGCGAAAAAAAATGGGAAAAATCAAGTGTGCGTATATAGAAAAGAAAAAAAGTGATTTTTCGCAACAAATTGTTGCGATTTTTTTTTATTGTTCGATAATAGAATGTGAGGGGGATTTTGAAGGAAGGAATTATGGAGGAGCAACATGATAAAAAAAATAATGACGATGGCTTCGCTGTCCGCTGTAGTTTGTGGTGGAGTATACTATTTTTTCTATAATCCCAATATAAAGGAAAGTACCGTATTAACAACTAAGGTGAATCCTACTATTGAATCAGAAGTACAAGAGAATATAGAAAAAAAAGAAGGACAGCAAATTGATTATGCTAGTATATCTCAAAAGTTAGATCAATATTTAATAGGAAAGCAATTTAATGGAACAGTTTTAGTAACAGATAAAGAGCGTGTTATATTGAATAAAGGATATGGGTATGCTGATGTTCAAAATAAGATAGAGAATACGCCTCAAACAAAATATCGTATCGGTTCTATTACGAAAACAGTTGTGGCTACATCTATTTTACAGATGCAGGATCAAGGGAAGCTAAATATTCAAGATAATGTAAATAAATATATTCCCTCTTTTCCAGTAGATAAAAATATTACTTTATATCATTTGTTAACACACACATCAGGTTTACCAGAAAGCGGAAAAGGGAAAGTGAATGCTGCTTCTCGTATAAACTTAGTAAATTGGATTGGAAGCCAAAAATTAGAATTTCCACCAGGCGCAGGTTGGAGATATACAGATTATAATTATATGGTGCTTGCCTATATTATAGAAAGCGTATCAAAAAAGCCTTTAGGAGATTACATAAAAGAAAATATATTTACTAAAGCAGAAATGCATGAATCTGGTATGGGCAATATGGCTCAGGGAGATCAGCATTTTACTAAAGGATATGTAAAGAAAGAGAATGTACTTGAACCTGCACAAAAATTGTTAATGGATTGGTTATACGGATGCGGTGAGATGTATACGACAGTTGGTGATATGAAGAAGTTAGACGAAGCGATTATAAATGGGAAACTTCTTTCTGAACAAAGTATACAAGCGATGTTTTCACCTTCAACAGAACGAAAATATGCATTTAGTTTTTACATATATCCGGATTATTTTCATAATCACGGTGTACTATCTGGTTGGAACACTTTTAATAATTTTAATAAAGAAAAAGGCACTTTTGTTATTTTATTTTCAAATGTGAAAAATAGTATAGATGATGATTTTAATAATGAGTTTCGAAAGATGGTAAATGATTTATTAGAACAAAGGGGATGAGAAAATGGAACGTAAAAATGTATCAATAGGTTTCATCGGTATTGGTGTAATGGGAAAAAGTATGGTGCGTCATTTAATGCAAGACGGCTATAAAGTATATGTATATAATAGAACAAAAGCGAAAACAGACTCTTTAGTGCAAGATGGTGCAAATTGGTGTGATACACCGAAAGAGTTAGTAAAGCAAGTTGATGTTGTAATGACTATGGTTGGATATCCACATGATGTAGAAGAAGTGTACTTTGGAATAGATGGAATTTTGGAGAATGCAAATGAAGGCACGATAGCGATTGATTTCACGACATCTACACCAACATTGGCAAAACGTATTAATGAAACTGGTAAAAGTAAGAATGTATATACGTTAGATGCACCTGTATCTGGAGGAGACGTTGGTGCGAAAGAAGCAAGACTCGCAATTATGGTCGGTGGAGAGAAAGAAATATATGAAAAATGTTTACCGTTATTTGAAAAACTAGGAACAAATATTCAGTTGCAAGGGCCAGCTGGAAGTGGACAACATACAAAAATGTGCAATCAAATTGCGATTGCTTCTAATATGATTGGAGTATGTGAAGCTGTTGCTTATGCGAAAAAGGCTGGATTAGATCCCGATAAAGTATTAGAGAGTATTTCAACGGGAGCAGCAGGTAGCTGGTCATTGAGTAATTTAGCTCCTCGAATGTTAAAGGGAGATTTTGAACCAGGGTTTTATGTAAAGCATTTTATGAAAGATATGAAGATTGCTTTAGATGAGGCTGAAAAATTGCAATTACCAGTACCGGGTTTAAGTTTGGCGAAGGAATTGTATGAAGAGCTAATAAAAGATGGGGAAGAGAATAGCGGAACACAAGTGTTATACAAAAAATACATAAGGGGGTAAATGAAATGGATCTTCAAAAATTTGATGAGATGATTGATGCTGTGCAACGAGCAACTTGTATACAAATTAATGAAAAGCAAAAAGAAGCTTTTAAACAAAAATATGATTTTGAACCGGAATTCGAATATGGAAAAGATGAAAAAGGGCATTACGTTATTCGAACTTCAAAAAAGATGCTGGAAGAAATGGAATTTTATTTGGCATTGAAATATGATCGAGATGGAGTTGACCTTTATATGCAAGCAGAGATCGATGGTATAAGTCACGTATCTGTTAGCTATAGTAAAGATGCACTGCATTTACAAGAATTGTTTCAATTTCTAGAAGAAAATAAATAAAAGTCCTCAAATGAGGACTTTTATTTATTTAAGTATATTTAATTTTATAATTATAAGCTAGAAGCACGGCGGCAACGTTCAATTGGGAATGGAATCACTTGCGCGGTGTGATTAGGACCAAATTGTTTTGTACGAGCATGGCGTATTATATAAAATGCACAGAGAATTGAAACAGGAATAGCACCGAACAAGCCAAAAAATAAAGCGCTTACACAAGATGCGACAAAACCTAAAACACCAACCTCTAACTCTTCCATAATAGCTCCTAAAATAACAGGAAGTGCTCCACATGTAACCCCTAGTATAAGTGCGATAAGTAAACTCATGATTCTCCCCCTCTGTTTGCGATATTCTTTTCCATCTTAGTTAATTGTAGTATATCATATACAAAACAGAATTTTCAGAAAAAATTCAAAAAAAGTTCAATAAATGTTCAAAAAGTATTAAAAAATATACTTGAAAAATTGAAGGGATAGATTGTGTTGAACGGAAGGAAATATACAGTTAGAGCCATAAAAAATTAGGCTTATTTCATTTTTGAAATAAGCCTGTTCCATAGGAGGATGTATATATGTAGAGTGAATAAAAGGTTGGAAAAGGGGATCCAAGACCTTTTATTCAACTGACTACCTTAATAGATTGGAACCCAGCCTTCAGTTGTAACAAAAATACGAATAGCTACAACTTGACGATCATCTTGCAAGGTAAAATAATGTCTTGCATTTTCAGGAACAGATATGAGATCGCCTGGCTCAAGTTCGACGTCAAAGAATTTGCCATCTTTTCCTTCAATGGCGAAGATGCCATGACCACTAACAATAAAGCGAACTTCATCATCAGTATGATGGTGTTCTTTTTGGAAATTAATTAATAATTCGTCAAGGTTAGGTGTGCTATTTGAAAGTGAAATTACATCATGTGCTTTATAACCTCGGCGCGCTGAAACATCAGCGATTTCCTTTGAAAACAAAGCTAATATTTCAGCTTTGTTTTCATCTGTTAAAGAATAATTTTCACTTAAATGAGTAGGAAGTTTAGAGATGTTCCATTTCTCATATAAAACACCTTCCTCTTGTAGAAATTTACATACTTCCACTTCATTTTCAATGCGAGTATTTACTTCATGAATACGAATTTGCGCCATTAGAAACGCCTCCTTGAATTGATAATAGTTTTATATGAAATTGGAATAAAAACTCATAAGCTTCTAATCTTTTCTTTGCATCAAAGCTATCTCGGCCCCATACGGTAATACCATGGTTACGGATTAATACTGCTCCCGAATCACCTTGTATATGCTTTCGGAAGTTTTCACCAAGCGTTGGAATATGAGCATGGTTTTCGATAATAGGAATGTTAATTGTTGCGCCTTCTTCCCAAATATCGAGGGCTTTAATAATTTCTTGATTTTGAAAGGTGACTGCATCACTATATAAATTTGTGATGACATTGTTATCAGTTGTATGAACATGAAGTACGCATCCGGCATTCGTATTGTTATAAATATGTGTATGCAATATTGTTTCTGCTGAAGGACGTAACTCAGTCTCTAATACGGGAACCCCTAGATGATCTACTAATAGAAAATCATCTGGAGTAGTTTTTGTTTTATCTTTACCACTTGCTGTAATGAGAAAAGTGAGTGGTTCATGACTAACCTTTATAGAAATATTACCACTTGTTGCAGGAAACCAATTTCGCAGTGTTAATTCTTTTTTTATCTCGCTTAAGTCATACCATTGACGAAAAAGTTGTTTCATAATTTCACCTCCAACAAATGTTTTAATGCATATTGAACATCGTGAAATGTTTCAAAAGGTGTGTAAGCGATATGATTCTCTTCACACTTTGTAATAAGGAAGTCGCGAGCAAATACTTTATCTGCTTGTTTCGCAGCTTGTAAATCAGTAATGGAATCTCCAATTACAATATGGAAGTCATTCGTATCACTTAATTTACGGATTAAAGATGATTTGCATAATCCGCAATGGTTTTGACAATGATGATCACAAGGGTGAGGCCATTTAACGGTAATGTATTCACTTGAAAAATCAGTTTCATTACAGTAAATGTGCTCTTTTGGAATGGTTCCTTGTAAGAGTGGGTAGACGAAGAAATCCATTCCACCAGATATAACATAAAAAGAAATGTTATTCTCATTTACAAATTGTATAAATTCATGAAAACCACTACGGATTTCAGCAGTCTCTATTAAAAATTGAATAATATCATCGTGTAGATTAGTAGGTATTAATTGAAATAATTGAGAAACGCCTTCTTGAATAGATAGCTCTTGTGATAATATTCTATTCTTTACTTCTTCAGCTTCTGGTGGTGCGAATTTTTCCATAATGGACATAATGTTATCATTATTTGTAATCGTGCCATCGAAATCACAAAATACTTGAATACTCATAATTTCACCTCATGAGAGGGATTTCCCCATATTTGTAGTGCACTATGCAAATTTATGTCATCTACTTCATGGAGAGGTATATTTTGCAAGGTAGCATCAATCGCAGTACGGAAAGCTATCCCGCCGCCCTGCGCCCCATTCGGATGTCCGTGTATCCCGCCGCCAGCATTAATAACAACATCTTTACCAAAATCTCGTACAATAAAGGGAACGAAACCAGGGTGAATACCAGCAGACGGAACAGAGAAACTCTTCTTGAAAAATGCGTCATCTTCAGTTAAATATTTTGAGATGGCAAGAGCTTCTTCTTTTTCGAGCGCAACACTCCCATATGGAGATGGGAATAATGAAAAGTCAGCGCCAGCGTAACGTAGTAGCTTGCCGAGTAATAATGGAGATGAAACCCCATATAACTTGGATGCTGAGTAAGCACCACTTACAGCAGGGTGTGCCATAATAGGAACTGGGATTTCATCATCTTCTACAAGTGATTGTAGTACATCTAGTCCGTAAGCAAATACGTTAAATAATAGAATATCAGCCCCAGCTTGCACTGCACGTTTCGCATTTTCTTTTAAATCAAAAGTTCGTCCTGTTAAATTTACGGCATATAACGTTTTATGTCCGTACGTTTCATATACGGATTGTAAAACTTCTTTTCCAGATGCAATGCGTTTCGTAAGTGGAGTTAATGTATTCTCAAATAATATTTCATCATCTTTTACGATATCTACACCACCAATTGCTTGATCGCGTAATTGCGTTTTTAAATACCCAATATTTCGTCCAATCATCCCTTTAAAAATACTCATTAAAAGAGGGCGCTCATACACTTGTAAAAGGTTTCGAATACCATCTATGCCGAACTTTGGACCAGGAAAATGTTTTTTTAATTCGTCTGAAAAAGTTAAGTCAATTAATTTTACTTCGCCATCAAGTGATAGCTTTCCGAATGTAGTTGTTAAAATAGCTGGTAAGTCTGGACTGAAGTTTAATAAAGGGTATTCGATTTTAATAATCCCGCGTTTTACTTTTTTACGTAAATACAAATTGGTATGTTCATGTTCAGGTAATTCCTCAACATGAATGACGTTGCCTTTATGTTGTTTTAATTGTTCTTGCAATAAATGTGGCAAATGTGTCCAAGATCCAATCGTTAAACCGAGTGCAATTTGCTCAGCCTTTTTTTCTAAGTTATGTGAATCATCATGGATTAAATACGTCGCTATAATTCCGCTCATTGTTATAACCTCCTAGTTAAATAAAAAAACCTCTCAGCTAAGGAGAGGTTTTTTTACAACCAGCTCCTTATCTGTCAGCGTAATGCTGCGAGAATTAGCACCGTGTCTACAATTGTAGATCGGTTGCCGGGTTTCGTCGGGCTCGTCCCTCCACCTGCTCTTGATAAGAAGTATTTAGAAATGTTTAAATTTTTAAGATAATTGAATTTTGTCAGATATTTTTCGTGTTGTCAATTACTTTTTGAAAAAATTTAATTTATCGATTCGATTAATGGCTTCTCGTAATCTATCTTCTGTATGCAAGAGACCAACGCGGACATACCCTTCACCATGCTCACCAAATCCAACACCAGGAGCAACTGCAACGTGTGCTTTTTCTAGTAAAATATTAGAAAATTGCTCAGAGGTATATCCTTTCGGAACAGGAAGCCATGCAAAGAATGACCCTGTTGGAATGTCTACATTCCAACCAATTGAGTGACAAGCTGAAATAAGAGCGTTTCGTCGAGATTCGTAACTATTTACAAGGTCTATTACGCAAGACTGTGAATTTAATAGTGCTTCGCGGGCAGCATCTTGAATTGCACCAAAAATACTAACATACATATGATCTTGTAATAAGTTAATGGTTTCAATGACACTTTCATTTCCTACTGCAAAAGCGATACGCCACCCAGCCATATTGAAAGTTTTCGATAGAGTATAAATTTCAATTCCTGTATCCTTGGCACCGTCTGCTTGTAAGAAACTCACGGGCTTTTGACCATCAAATCCAATAGCGCCGTAAGCAAAATCATGAACAACTAATATATTATGTTCATTAGCAAAATCAATGGTTTCTTCAAAGAATTCTTTTGATGCAGTAGCACCAGTAGGATTATTTGGATAGTTTAAAAACATTAATTTTGCTTGTTTCGCAATAGAGTCATCAATTTTCGTATAATCTGGTAAAAAATTATTTTCTGCAAGTAGTGGCATTGTTTCAAATTGTGCTTTTGCTAAAGCAACACCTGATAAATAATCTGGATAGCCTGGATCGGGAACGAGAATCGTATCACCAGGGTTTGTAAAGCAAACTGGTAATTCTACTAATCCAGCCTTTCCGCCAAACAAAATAGCAACTTCTGTTTTTGGATTTACTACTACATCATATTCACGTTGATAGAATGTTGCCACGGCTTCTTTTAAACTTTCATGTCCGCGAAATGGCGGATATTTATGATGAATGGTCTTTTCTGCAGCATCTTGTAAAGCTTTTACGATATGCTGCGGTGTTGGTTGATCTGGATTACCTTGACCTAGATTAATAACATCGTGACCAGCTGCTACGACTTTGTTAACTTTTGCAACAAGTGAAGCGAAAAATTGTGTCGGCAATGATGTTACTATCTCAGAAGGTTGAAATAATTTCATACTTTCCACCTCTTTTGAAAGTTGTTACAATTCTAGTGACAAATGATATAATCTTTCCAGTATTTTGTAAAGAAAAAATTATGAATGGGGCTGACAAAATGAAAGTCGCATGTATTCAAATGGATATTGTCTTTGGAGATGTAGAAAAAAATATTGAGAATGCTAAAAATAAAATAAGCGAAGCGATGAAAGAAAGACCAGATGTTATTGTCTTACCAGAGCTATGGACAACAGGATATGATTTAACGAGACTCTCTGAAATTGCAGATAGGGATGGATTGGAAACGAAAGAAAAGTTGAAAGAATGGTCGAAACAATATGGTGTACATATTGTCGGTGGTTCCATAGCGAAGCAAACAAAACAAGGTGTTACAAATACAATGTATGTTGTAAACAAGGAAGGAGAACTAGTCAATGAATATAGTAAAGTACATTTATTTCAGCTTATGGATGAACATAAATATTTAATAGCTGGAAATAGTACAGGTGAATTTAAGCTAGATGATGTAGAGTGTGCCGGCACAATTTGTTATGACATTCGTTTTCCAGAATGGATGCGCGTTCATACTGCTAAAGGTGCAAAGGTTTTATTTGTTGTAGCAGAATGGCCATTAGTTCGTTTAGCACATTGGCGTTTACTATTGCAAGCAAGAGCAGTTGAAAATCAATGTTATGTTGTCGCATGTAATAGGGCAGGAAAGGATCCGAATAATGAGTTTGCTGGTCACTCTTTAATTGTCGATCCTTGGGGAGAAGTTGTTGTAGAAGCGAATGAAGAAGAATCCATTTTATTTGGAGAGCTTCATTTGGAGAAAATTAATGAAGTACGCAAAGGAATTCCCGTTTTTGCAGATCGTCGTCCAGAATTATATAAATAAAATGTTGACAAGTGATTTTTATTCTTGGTATAGTCTTCAACATAAAGTTAAAAATTCAAAAAATTATACAACTCTTATCAAGAGCAGGTGGAGGGATTTGGCCCGATGAAGCCCAGCAACCGACCGTAATACCATTGTAAAATGGGGCGTTTATTTACGCCAAAAGGCACGGTGCTAATTCCAGCAGAAAGTTTACTTTCTGGCAGATAAGAGGGGAGAAGATAAACTTCAAACCTCTTTCTTAGTGGAAAGAGGTTTTTCTGTGTTAGAAAAACCTCTGAATTAAAAAAAGGGGGAGAAGACGATGGGATATTATTCATTGACTGAAACGACAGCTATACAATATGCGAAAGAAAACGGTTATTTTGAAAAGAAAGCAAATGTAGTTTGTCATGAAATTGGAGATGGAAATTTAAATTACGTGTTCAAATTAGGTGATGGAGAGAAGTCTATTATAATAAAACAAGCATTGCCATATGCGAAAGTAGTTGGTGAGAGCTGGCCGTTATCTATAAAAAGGGCGACGATTGAAAGTAAAGCATTACAAATTTTTGCGAAGTATGTGCCGGAATACGTGCCGGTAGTGTACAGTCATGATGAAGAGTTAGCAGTAACAGTAATAGAAGACTTATCAAGGCTAACAATTGCTAGAAAAGGATTAATAGATGGAGAAGAGTATCCACTTTTATCCCAACATATTGGTCGTTTTCTAGCACATGTTTTATTTTATACTTCAGATTTTGGATTAGAGTCAGAAGAGAAAAGAGTACTAGAAGGTACATTTGTAAACCCAGACCTTTGCAAAATTACAGAGGATTTAGTGTTTACAGATCCGTTCGGTCATTACGATACGAATGATTATGAGCCAGAGTTACAACTAGCGGTTGATGAATTGTGGAGTGATAAAACTTTAAAGTTAAAAGTCGCACAGTATAAATATAAATTTTTAACGAGAAAAGAAGCGCTTATTCATGGTGATTTACATACTGGTAGTATTTTTTCATCGCCTTCTGAAACGAAAGTGATTGATCCGGAATTTGCAACATATGGCCCATTTGGATTTGATCTTGGTCAATTTATTGCAAATTTATTATTAAATGCGTTATCACGTGAAGAGGAAAAAAGAAATGTGCTATTTTTCCATATTGAGAAAACATGGAGTTATTTTGTAGAAGCTTTTACGAAGTTATGGATTGGAGAAGGTGTAGAAGCATATACGAAAGAGAAACAATGGTTGCCGATTATTTTGCAAAATATTTTTACGGATGCCGTTGGATTCGCTGGATGTGAGCTTATCCGCAGAACAATTGGATTAGCGCATGTAGCGGATTTAGATGAAATAGCGAATAAAGAAACGAGAATTGAAGCGAAGAAACAAGCGCTATCTTTAGGTAAAGAACTAATAAAATATGAATCTAAGAACGCTGATATTCAACTGTTCCGAACATTATTTCAACAGACAGTTTCTGGAGGGGTAAAAGCATGAGTACAATTGTTACTATTCCGAGGTCTGTCAGTTGGAAAGGTGATGCCATTGCAGTATTAAATCAAACAAAGTTACCGCATAGTACAGAATACAAAACATTAACGACGATTGAAGAGGTATGGAAAAGTATTGTTATGCTAGAAGTACGAGGAGCACCTGCAATTGGAATTGTAGCTGCATTTGGCTTGGCGCTTGCATCAAAAAAATATACTGCTTTACATATTGAAGAATTTCAAAAGAAGTTTAATAGAGATTGTAATTATTTAGGAACGTCACGCCCGACAGCAGTCAATTTATTTTGGGCAATCGATCGCATGAGAGAATCGATTCGAGAAATTACTACAATAAAAGAAGCACAAAAAATATTAGAAGAAGAAGCGCTTCGCATTCAACAAGAAGATGAAGCGGTATGCCGGAGTATTGGAGAACATGCATTATCATGTTTTAAAGACGGTGATAACATTTTAACAATTTGTAACGCTGGCAGTATCGCAACTGCTAGATATGGTACTGCATTAGCGCCGTTTTATATTGGGAAAGAAAAAGGTGTACGGTTACATGCGTATGCGTGTGAAACGAGACCGGTTTTACAAGGCGGGCGTTTAACGACTTGGGAATTGAAACAGGCCAATATTGATGTAACTCTTATTACAGATAATACAGCAGCGCATGCTATTCAAACGAAGGAAATAAACGCGATTATTGTAGGAGCGGACCGAATTGTCGCAAATGGAGATACGGCAAATAAAATCGGAACAATGAATTTAGCAATATTAGCAAAGTATTTCGATATCCCGTTCTACGTTGCAGCTCCGCTATCGACATTTGATATTCCGAAACAAACAGGCGCTGAAATAGTTATTGAAGAAAGAGACGAAACAGAAGTTACGAAAATTTTTGGGAAACAAGTGGCACCAATTGGAACTACTGTTTATAATCCTGCATTTGACGTAACACCAAACGAATTAATTACAGGTATTATTACTGAGAAAGGTATTATACGAGGAAATTATAAACAGGAAATTGCATCATTATTTGAAAGACAAGCTAATACATAATGGCTTGTCTTTTTTTATGCCTAAATGTTTTCTTTTCTCTTATTTATATAATGAAAGGAGGCGTAAAAGATGGAAGAGTGGATCAGGATGGTAGGTAATGTAGGATTTCCGATTGTTGTAACATTATATTTACTCCACCGTATCGAAAGTAAATTAGATGGGGTAATTGTTGCAATCGAAAAACTCCCTAAACAATTACTAAAGTAGGAAGGTCCTAGCGATAAAAAATAAAGTTTGCTCTTCGTGAGCAAACTTTATTTTTTATTGAGCAGTATAACCACCATCGATAACGACAGCTTGACCGGTTATACCTTTCGCTTTTTCGCTCGCTAAAAATATAGCATAATCCGCGATTTCTTGTACTTGTAATAAGCGTTTTTGTGGTACAAGTGGATAAATGATATCCTCTAAAACATTTTCAAGTGGTACGTTTCGTGTCGTAGCTAAATCTTGTAGTTGATTACGTACGAGAGGGGTATCGACATAACCAGGACAAAGGGCGTTAACGGTAATTCCATGAGTAGCGCCTTCTAAAGCGGCAACTTTTGTTAATCCAATTACGCCATGTTTTGCGCTATTGTAGGCGGATTTCCCTGCAAATCCAACGAGACCATTAATGGAGGCGACATTAATAATACGACCATACATTTGCTTTTTCATGATCGGGAAAGCATGCTTCATTGCGATAAAAGGGGCGATTTGCATAATTTTAATAAGTAATTCGAACTTTTCAGTTGGAAAATCTTCAATTGGTGAAACGTGTTGCATTCCTGCGTTGTTAATTAATATATGTAATGAACCGAAATGATTAACTGTTTGAGATATTGCAGCTGTAATTTCTTCTTCAGATGTAACATCACATTTCAAACCAATAGCTTGGTAGCCTTCTTTTTGTAATTGTTCAGCAGCTTCTTTTGCCCGTTCTTCAAGACGATCGGTAATAACAACTTTTGCACCTTCTTTTGCAAAAGCATTTCCCATTTCATAACCAATACCACTTGCAGCGCCTGTTAAAAAAATAACTCGATTTGTAACCATGATGAAAAACATCCCTTCCTAATAAAGTTCTCATATTGCTCTATTTAGAGGGGGGATATTAAAAATCCTGCAAAGATTTGGAAAAAATTATTAGCTATCTTGTTTTGCAAAATAGTCTCTGCTATACTATTTTGTAAAGCAAGATACTTACGCTTATCTATCTTGTAAAACAAGATAGTAGGAGGATTTAAATTATGTCGACAAGTCAAATGCTGAAAGGAATTTTAGAAGGATGCTTACTTGCTATTATTTCTGAAGGTGAAATATACGGTTATGAAATGAGTGAAAAGCTAGCAAAGTATGGCTTTACAATGGCGAGTGAGGGAAGTATTTATCCGTTATTAATACGAATGCAAAAGGAAGGATTAATAACAAGTGTAATGAAGGAATCTCCATCTGGTCCAAAGCGAAAATATTATACATTAACAGAAAAAGGCGAGGAAGCACTTAATGAATTTATGGGTCGCTGGGAAGCGATGCAAAGTAGTGTAGAGCGTCTACTTGAAGGGAAGGGGAGAAAAAAATAATGCTATCAAGTGAAGCACGAAAATTTTTATTAGATATGAGATTATTTTTAACGGCAAAGGGCGTGAAAGAAAGCGATATTGAAAATTTTATAGAAGATGCAGAACTTCATTTAATCGAGGGTGAGAGTGATGGGAAGAATGTAGAAGATATTTTCGGAAGTTCACCGAAAGAATATGCAAATGAACTTGCAAAAGTAATGGAAAGGGATAGACAGGAAACGTGGAAGCAAATTGGTTTTACAGTAATGAATATCGTATCGTTTTGGATTATTGCTTTTATCCTAATAGTGAATAACGGATTATTACAGATGTCACTTATTCAGTGCGTTGGGTATAGTTTGTCATTGATTTTAGGTGTTATGGGTCCTAATTTTCTACTTCGTAAAATGATCTTCGTAACAAGCTTTACAAAAACGTGGTTTTCTATGTGGTTTTTAGTTATGATTGCGCCAATGTTTTTAATAGGAGTTGTTACGATATTAGATGTGATATATCCTACAAAAATGTTTATATTCACTCAAATGCAAAGTTATTTATTAGCTGGTGGTATTTTTATCATTACAGTAGCGGTAAATATGTATTTTGATGGATGGTTTAAAAACTTATATTTAATTATTCCACTTTCGATTATGTTACTGTTTAAAACATTTACATCAGAAGATCTCGTGCCAATGTTATTTCAAATTATATGTTTATACGGAAGTTTGTTTATTTTAATTTTCCTTGAAATTATGATGAAGACGAATAGAAGAGAGACGGTTAAATGAGGGAGGGGGTTAACATGCAGATTTCTAAAGAAGGAGAAAAGTTTTTAATTGATACGAAAGTGTATTTAATAACAAAAGGAATGAAAGAAGATGATGTAGACACTTTTATAGAGGATGCAGAACTTCATTTAATAGAAGGTGAGAAAGACGGAAAGACGGTAAGCGATATATTCGGTGATTCACCAAAAGAATATGCGGAAGAATTAGCGAAAGAGATGGAAAAGGATAAAGGCGGGAGTATAAAGAGTATTCTAGGGATGATAATTGGGATAGGCGGATATTGGTTACTTACAAATATCTTATTTCAAAGTCCAAATCATGAATTTACATTAACAAATGTACAATTGATTGGATACCCAATTGTTTTAATGATTACGATTGTAGGAATTATATGTGCTTTTAAAATGTCGTCATTTAAGAGTAAAATAATAGAATTTGGCATTCTTTATGTAGCATCTTTGCTACCGATTTTATTACTAGTATTATTAATGTTTATGAATAAGTGGTATGGGACACCTGTATTGCAATTAACTACTATGCAAAGTTATATATTAGCTGGAATTGTCTTATTAGTGTTGTTAATTGGTGAAGCGTACATACTTGGATGGATTGGAATATTAGCTGTTATCGTACCGCTATTCATTATGTTTGTATTTAAAGGATTGGGAGAGAAAAGTCCATACTGGGGGATGTTAGAATCTTTACTTCTGTACGGAAGTTTATATGTATTAATGCGTTGGTCTTTCAAAAATGAGGGAAAAAAAACTGCAAGCTAGTAGTTTGGAAGGAGGAAATGCGATGCTTTCTCAAGAATCACGAGATTTCCTTGCAAATACAGGTACTTATTTAACAGCAAAGGGGATAAGTGAAAAAGATATTGAATCCATTTTAGAAGATGCAGAATTGCATTTAACTGAAGGTGAAAAAAGGGGTAAGAGTGTAGAGGATATATTTAGTGATTCACCAAAGGAATATGCAAATCAACTTGTAAAAGAAATGCAAGTTGATTATAAACGGAATTTAGGGTGGCTAGCTACAGCTATTATGAGTATATTATGCTATTGGACTGTTCCAGATCTTTTATTTCGAAATTTAAATGAGCCTTATACCATTTCTTTAATAGGGTTAATTGGATATCCGATTATCTTAGTGTTAATGATTGTGGGAGGGATATTATTTTTAAGAGGTGCTAGTTTTCAAAGGAATATGTTGAAAAAGAGCTTACTGCTATTTGGAGCAGTAATACTTACTTATTTACCAGTATTAATAATGTTTTTAAAAGATTGGTATAGTTTCCCTGTTTATGAACTCCCTCAATTAGGAAGATATTTAATGGGAGGAGTTCTACTAGTGATAACAACGATTGTGAATGTTCGGTCTTTTGGTTGGGTTGGTTTGTTTGTGTTAGGAGTTCCGGTTTTTATGATAGTGATGGTTGAACAACTAGTAAGAGTATTTTTCTAATGAGAAATTCTAGAAATAATAGAAGAGGATGAGCATATATGTATATTAACTATTATGTTTCTAGGATTAATGACTTTAGGAATTTATATTGCCTTCACCAAAAGAGCATAATGAATATTTTAAACATCACGATATATTTTGTTCTTCGGTTTAATAGGAAAAGGGCTGCTTTGGATATGCAAAAAATTATTTCCAAAGAAATATTATATAGGGATTTTTAGAGGGATTACGTTTATATTTAGTTGCTTATTTTTATTTCTAGCAGCCGGGCTTTAGTTTATGGATTGGAATAATTTGTTTTAAACAGTAACAAGATTGTTACTGTTTTTTTCTTTGTAATAAAGAACTTTGTAAAGAGAGTGCTTTTTGTTCGTTCGTTAATAGGGATTGAATATGGACATTTTCAGGGCGCGGGACTATCGGATACATAAGATTTGTTGGAGAAGGATGGTGCTCTGAGCCAATTGGGGAATGAGGATCTGCGTGAGTAAGCTTTCCGTGAACACGTCTTGTAAATAAAATATGACCGATTTCGTGAGCGAGTGTATATATATTTTTCATAGGAGCAGCTGAATTTGTTAACACGATATAACCAGTAAGTTGCTGTTGTTTTGCTAAAGAATAAGCGCAGGCAATTACGGCTGTTTCTTTGAAATAATCACTGCCAATATAACAAATGTAAAGGTCGCATTCAGGAGCTTCATTTACACATGTTTGGAAAAAGGATGATAATTTTTCCTGACTTTGAATAGAGTTTTTATAACTAATTTCACGGTCAGAAAAACGGAAAAGTTCATTTAAAATAATTACTTCTTTAATTTGAAATGTAATCGGGTGCCAGATTGACTCTGCAACTGCTAAATCTTTTGCGATACGGTCATCAGAAATATTGGCGCCTGGAGTAATGCAAATACATATATTGACGTATGGATCCATAAGGAACACCTCAACTGAAAAAATTCTTCCTATAATATATGTTGGGAAAAGACCCTATGTATGGATAAAAGCCTTGTTTATTACAAGTCGAAAAAATTTCATAGTTCTATAACGTAGTGTGATCATCTTTTTGATATAGTAAAGAAAAGGGGGAGAATATATGTATACATTAAAAATCGTTTCAGACAGAGAAGCTCTTTATCAATTTGCAAGTTATGTAAGAGTTGTGCAAGGGGTTGAAGATGTATATGTTGAGGTGGGAGAACCTTTATATGAACATCCGTTGATGAAGTTTTATGTACATATTAAGCTGGCAGAAACATATGAGCAACAGAAAGCGTTACAAGAAATAGCAAGATTAGTAGAATTAGGGCGTTTTACATACGTCCATTATCGTAATGATGAAATTGAAGAAGCTTTTGAAGCTGTAAAATATGAAAGTTTTAAGAAATAGAAATGGGAAAAAAGGAAGCGAAAACTTCCTTTTTTTTCTTGGAAATTACATCAACAAAAGGAGAAAAATTTTGTTATGATAAGGGAGGGTGAGGAAAGGAGAGTTTACATATTGGGGTATATTGAAGAGTTACGCAAAGTCGTTGGGACAAGGCCACTTATTCTCGTTGGGTCAGCAATAATTATATTAAATGATAATCAAGAAGTATTGCTTCAATATCGTTCGGATACATATGATTGGGGTGTACCTGGCGGCGCGATGGAACTAGGAGAAACGACGGAAGAAACTGCTCGCCGAGAATTATTCGAAGAGACGGGGCTACAAGCAAAAATTATGCAATTTCTTGGTGTCTTATCGGGAAAAGAAGTATATTTCCGTTATCCTAATGGGGATGAAATTTTTAATGTCATTCATCTGTATCAGGGGCATCATGTGAGTGGAGAATTAAAACTTGATCATGAGGGATTAAAGCTTCAATATTTTCCAGTAGATAAGTTACCAAAATTGAATGAAACGACAGAGAAAATTTTACAAAAATTTTTATATGCATTAACAGAATAGAAGGTTAATTCCTTCTATTTTTATTATATTAAATATTTTGATTTTTTAGTATGTTTATAGTATGATAGTTGTAGACATACATCTTATGGAATTTCACCTAAAAACTGACTAGGGTACATAAGAGAGGGGCAAGTGCAAAATGCATAATGTTGTTATTACAGCTGCAGTTCGTTCGCCAATTGGAACTTTTGGGGGAGCGCTAAAAAATGTAACGCCAGTAGAATTAGCTGTTCCTGTACTTCAGGAAGCTGTAAAACGAGGCGGGGTAGAACCACACGAAGTTGATGAAGTGATTTTAGGTCATTGTATTCAAAGAACTGATGAAGCAAATACGGCAAGAACAGCTGCATTAGCGGCAGGATTTCCTGACACAGTTACAGGGTATACAATCCAACGCCAATGTTCTTCAGGTATGCAAGCAATTATGTCAGCTGCAATGCAAATTCAATTAGGTGTAAGTGATGTTGTTATTGCAGGTGGAGTAGAAGCAATGAGTTCAAGCCCTTATGCATTGAAACAACACCGCTGGGGACAACGTCTACAGCACGGAGAAATTCGTGATACGGTGTGGGAAGTGTTAGAAGATCCGATTCATCATATTATGATGGGGGAAACAGCGGAAAATTTAGTTGAACAATATGAAATTACAAGAGAGGAACAAGATGAAGTTGCTCTTCGCAGTCATACATTGGCACTGAAGGCAATCGAGTCTGGATACTTTGACGATCAAATTGTTCCTATTACGATAAAAGAACGTAGAAAAGAAGTAGTATTTTCAAAGGATGAACATCCACGTGCTGATATTACAGCAGAAAAATTAGCAGGATTAAAACCAGCTTTCCGTAAAGACGGATCAGTAACCGCAGGAAATGCATCTGGCCTGAATGACGGAAGCGCAGTTTTAGTATTAATGAGCGAAGAAAAAGCGAAAGAAAAAGGCTTACAACCGTTAGCTAGAATTGTTGGATATTCAGTAGCTGGAGTAGATCCGAAAATTATGGGTATTGGACCAGCACCAGCAATTCGTAAAGGATTAGAAAAAGTAGATTGGTCATTAGAAGATGCAGATTTACTGGAAATTAATGAAGCTTTCGCTGCGCAATACTTAGCTGTAGAGAAAGAATTAGGTCTGGATCGTGAAAAAGTGAATGTAAACGGTAGTGGTGTAGGACTTGGACATCCAATCGGTTGTACAGGCGCCCGTATCACGGTAAGTTTAATTCACGAATTAAAAAGACGTGGATTAGAAAAAGGTATTGCTTCTTTATGTGTCGGTGGCGGCATCGGGGTTGCCTTATTTATAGAAGCATTATAAAAAAGAAGCAGCGATTGCTGCTTCTTTTTTTATGATTCAAATAGATGATGAAATAATCGATCGCGATTTTCAAAGAAAAGTTTCGTCGTTTGGTAATGTTCAGTTTCTTCTAATGTGGATTCGTGAATCCCTTCTTGTGTTAAAGAGTATATAGTGGATTCAGGGTAAGCCATTAAAATAGGAGAATGCGTCGCGATAACAAATTGTGAACCTTGTTCCGCTAGTTCGTGCATTCGAATGAGCATGGAAAGTTGTCTCATTGGTGATAAAGCTGCCTCAGGCTCATCTAAAATGTATAAACCTTGTCCTGAAAAACGATTCATAAATAAGGAGAAAAATGATTCACCGTGTGATTGGTTGTGTAGTGAGGTGCCACCATATGAGTCAATAACTGGATTTCCACGTGCGTATGGATCGGCATCCATTTCATCAATATAAGAAGCGACGTTATAAAATGATTCAGCACGAAGAAAGAAACCATCGCTTGGTGTATTGAAACTTTTGGAAATTCGAAGGTATTCATGTAAAGATGAATGTGAATCGTTTGTGCTAAAGCGGAAGTTTTTCGTTCCACCTTCTGCGTTAAAACCTAAAGCGATTGCAATTGCTTCGAGTAATGTTGATTTACCCGTTCCGTTTTCTCCAATAATGAATGTTACATTTGGGTGGAAAGCTAATGATTGTAATGTTCGGATAGCGGGTAGACAGTAAGGATATGCGGAAAAACTAGGGATATTTTCTTTTTTTAATGTGACATTTTTTAAAAAGGGTACGTCAATCAATATATAAACCTCAATTCATAACGGATTTTGATTCTAAAAAAGCAGCAAATACAAGGGGAAGACAACTTGCAAATAGTATTGTATATTGAAGTGGACCAAAGCCAGGGCCTTCCCAGCCGAAAGTCATTCTCTTCCATATGAAAATAAATAGAACACATATAAAACCAACGAGAGCAGGCATATATTTTATAATTTTGTAGTGTTTCCATAGATAGAAGCCAATGTATGTACTTAAAAAAAGATAAACAGAACAAGAAAAAAGACAAGTGTTAATGACACGTGAACCCCTCCTTATTTTCTGAATATTTAATGTGGATTATATCATTTAAACTACCATATTCCAATGTGAAAATAAATGTTGCATCAAGATTATTTCTCTCGTTATGATAGATGTTATTCTATTGAAAATATGAAAAGGAGTCAAAACATGCCGTTTACATTTGCGCATCCAGCAGCTATCCTTCCTTTTACTAAGAGAAATTCTAGTTATATTTCAGTAACAGCTCTTATATTAGGGAGTATGGCGCCTGATTTTGAATATTTTTTACACTTTAGACCGTATGGTGTTATTGGGCATACATGGCTTGGATTCTTATATTTAAATTTACCACTTGTATTTTTGCTCGCATATATGTATCATTACATTTTAAAAAAGTCGTTTATAACACATTTACCTAGTCCATTTGCTGGCTACTATACATATGCAGTAGATGAGAGGTGGGGGCTTCATACATGGAAGGATTTCTTTGTATTTTGCTATTCCGCTTTATTTGGTATGCTCACGCATGTCGTTTGGGATGCGTTTACTCATAATACGGGCTACTTCGTTATGAAAATACCATTTTTACAAAGAGAATTACATAGTATTCCAGTGTATAAATATATGCAACACGGGAGTACATGTGTTGGTTTATTATTGCTATTGTACGTACTATGGAAGTGTAAAGATGAAACAGGGAAAGATATTATGATAGCTTCAAAAAAAAGGAAGTATTGGATTTCGGCAATCATTGTGGCATTTCTTATATTTGTCGTTCACGCGCTCGTAGATCCCTATTTTCATATTTTCCAAATAGGGGGTATAATAGTATCTGGACTGACAAGTTCGTTTTGTGGACTTCTCATTGTCTCTATAGTTTACAAAGCAAAGGACTAATTAAATATTAATGAATGATAGTGTTAGGAGAAATTATATGATGAAAGCATGGAAAAATATTTTTGTTTTATGTAGTTTTCTTCTTATGTTAAGTGGTTGCTTCCATCAAGAAGAAAAGAAAGTTGAACCAAAGAAGAAAGAATCTATTCCTGAAACAAAAGAATACGGCGGGCGTGAGCTGAAAAAAGTAGGACAAAAAGTGAAAGAAACAGGTTGGGGTACTTTTAAGTTAGAACAGATTCACTCTGTGAATCAAACATTTGAAGTAGCACCAATGAAAATTCATGTACAAGATGTGAAAGTAATCTCCTTATCACAGATGAGTAAAGATGCAAAAAATACATTAAAAGTATATACGGCATTAACTCCTGAAGAAGTAAAGCGTAGATTAGGAGATAAAGTAAGTCAAGAAGATGCGGAGTTATATGCATCGCTAAGTGGAACAGAGATTAGTGATACGATTCGTTACGTTGAAATTACATATAAGGTGGAAAATAGCGGGAATAAAAATATGCAATTTTTCTCTATGAATGATGTTGCGATTAATGATAAACAACATTTTAAAGTAGCAACTCAAAACTTTTTATATGATGAAGATACGCTCGTTGGTACAAAAAATGTATCAAGGGAAGACTATAAGCCTGGTGAAACAAGAGATGGTATTATCGGCCTAATACTTGATGATGGAAAAGAAAAGGTAAAGGATATTAAATTTACAACAGATAATGTCATCGCAGCAGATACAGAAACGCAAGATATTGTAAAAGAGCCACAAACTTTTAATATCTCACTTTCTGAGTAAGTTTTTTTTAAATATATGCAAGAAAAAACAGTCAGCACTTAAAATACTATGCTGACTGTTTTTTCTGTTCTTCTATGTATGAATCTACACTTTGAAAAGGCACCTTAATTTTAAACGCATCTTTTTGTTCATTAAATTGCTTTTCATTATAGGGGCCAAAACGTTTATTATGCTTTACGTCAATAATCCAATAATGCTCACTTTTTTTATTTGCAATTGCTGCGTCAGGGTTATTCGGATCTGACTTTTCCTCAGTTTGTTTTGCGATAATGTATTTATCATCCCAACCAATGTCTGTAATTTTTGCAGGGATGTATTGTGTGGCATATACAGCATCTTGCGAAGGAAAAAGCTCAAATGCATTTCCAGAAGTACGTATGAGTTCGTATTCATCGTTAATCGTATACGTTATATGATTTGTATTTCCAGCACAACCGGCTAATAGGAATGCGACGAATAGGATTATCCATTTTTTCAATATGGGAACCTCCTTTACAATGCTGTTGTAACACATTGTACAAGAAAAGTAAGAGAAACGCTAGTTTACAATGTTTTTTAGAAGTGGTACGATGAGACGGGTAAAGAAGGATATGAAGGAGTCGACATAAAAATGAAGTTAAAGATGCATCGTCCAGCGCTTGTAATGAATCGCATAGGTGCTTCCCTAATTGACATGTTTTTAATCTCGGTTATGTATGGTGCAGTAGTAGCTGTTATGACTGGAAATTATAGTGCTATTTTTGATCGCTTTAATATTAGTTTTGGTGATTATAGATATGATCTCGCAGTAGTTTTTATATTAATGGCGATATATTTTATTTTGGTACCCTTTATTTGGAACGGTGTAACACTTGGTAAAAAGGTAACAAGAATAAAATTAATTTCATTGAAGAGTGAAAAGTTAACAATACAAACATTAACGATACGATTTTTTGTATTGTTATTACCGAACATATTACTACTTGGAATTCCGATATTATGTAACGTATATATGATGTTATTCCGCAAAGATAATTGTGGTTTTCAGGATTTAATTACAAAAACGAAAGTAATAAGTCTTGTATAATGAAAAAAGACCTTCTTATTTTATACATAAAATAAGAAGGTCTTTTTTGTTATACAAATACATTTATATAATAATATCATTTTTGGTTTTAATAGATTGAAAATTAAGAAAATATTATAATAATTAAAATAATATCTTTATATAATAAGGGGGAAATTGAAATGACTGGAGGTAGTGTAATCTTTTGGGGGATTTTAATTTTCATCGGTTTAGTTTTTGATCAGCGTAATAGTAAGAAAAAAGAAGGAGTAAAAAAGTAACCGTTTACAAACGAATAAGCAACTTTTCTTGCTTGCAGACTAATCTCATAAAGGAGTATACTGAATGACGGTAAGACTTATAGAAGGGGTAATGAAAATGAAGCTTGCAGGAAAAGTTGCTATCGTAACTGGCGGTGGCATCGGTATTGGACGTAATACAGCTCTTTTGTTGGCTAAACAAGGCGCAAAAGTAATTGTGACGGACATTGATCAAGAAAGTGGACAAGCAACAGTGGAGGAAATTACGAATCTAGGCGGAGAAGCACTTTTTGTATCCTATGATATGGAAAAGCAAGGTGATTGGCAACGCGTAATCAGCATTACTTTGAATGCATTCGGTCGCATTGATATGCTTTTTCAAAATGCTGGTTTATATAAAATAGATTCTATTTTTTCACGCCAACAAGAGAACGATTCCAATGTACTTTGTATTAATGACGTTTGGATAGAGATAAAACAATTAACGTCATCTTTTATGAAACAGCAAGAAGAAGTGGTGCTGAGTGACTTACCGATTTTCGGTATTATTGGCACGAAAGGACAATCATTTCATACAGTAGAAGCCCTCGTATAATAATGAAAACCGCCCTCAAAATATGTGGACGGTTTTTTTGTATGTGATATAGGAAAAATTATTTTTTAACGAATACGTTGTTCAGTTTGACTATCAAAGAAATGCGCTTTATTCATATCAAATGCTAGTTTAATTTGATCTCCAGGTGAAAATGTATGTCTTGCATCAACACGTGCTGCAAAATCTTGATCTCCAAGTTTCATATATAAAATAGATTCAGCACCTAGTAATTCAGCAACTTCGATTTTTGTTGTGAAGGCAGTAGATTGTGAAGCTTCTAAAAATAATAGTTCATCATGCATGTCCTCAGGGCGAATACCTAAAACAATTTCCTTATTTACATAGCCTTGTTCACGTAACATCTTCATTTTTCCTTCAGTTACTTTAATTTTTATTGCATTGTCTATAACAAAATCGGTTTCAGTTAATTTACCACGGAAGAAATTCATCGCTGGAGAGCCGATAAACCCACCAACGAAAATGTTTTCAGGTGTTTCATATACTTCTTTTGGAGTTCCGATTTGTTGAATCTTTCCGTCTTTCATAACAACGAGACGTGAAGCCATTGTCATTGCTTCTGTTTGATCATGTGTTACGTAAATTGTTGTCGTTCCAAGACGGTGGTGTAATTTAGAAATTTCTGAGCGCATTGCAACACGTAATTTAGCGTCTAAGTTAGATAAAGGCTCATCCATTAAGAACACTTTCGCGTCTCGAACGATTGCTCTGCCTAACGCAACACGTTGACGTTGTCCACCGGATAATGCTTTCGGCTTTCTATCTAAATATTGTTCCAGTCCTAAAATTTTTGCTGCATCTTTCACACGACGATCGATTTCATCTTTTGGTATTTTTCTAAGTTTTAATCCAAATGCCATATTATCATACACACTCATATGTGGATATAGAGCATAGTTTTGGAAGACCATTGCGATATCGCGATCTTTTGGAGGGACATCGTTCATTAGCTTACCATCAATTGAAAACTCTCCTTTTGAAATATCTTCAAGTCCAGCAACCATTCGTAATGTTGTAGATTTTCCGCATCCAGAAGGACCGACAAATACGATAAACTCTTTATCTTGAATGTGTAAATTGAAGTCTGTTACAGCTGTTACGTTATTATCATATATTTTATAAATGTTTTCTAATTTCAGTTCTGCCATGGTATTTCCTCCTAGAAATAATTATGCAAACGTTTTCTTTTAGTTCATTATAAACTAATAGATTCGAAAAATAAACAAAAAAATAAAACGTTTTCATACAGGAGAGGAATAGTAGTAATTTTCGTATGTTTTCTTAGAAAAATAAGAATAAAAGTTGTAAGCGCTATTTTAAATTAAGATAGAATCTGTTATCATTCATTAATGAAAACGTTTGCGCCTTAAAAAAGAAAATCGAATTATTAATGAAATGGGGTAGCATAATGGAAAAACAGTGGTGGAAAGAAAGTGTAGTATATCAAATTTATCCTCGTAGCTTTATGGATAGTAACGGTGATGGTATTGGGGATCTTCGTGGTATTATTTCAAAGCTAGATTACTTAAAAGAATTAGGGATTGATGTAATTTGGTTATCGCCAGTCTATGAATCTCCAAATGACGATAATGGTTATGATATAAGTGATTATTGTAAAATTATGAATGAGTTCGGAACAATGGAAGATTGGGATGAGCTATTACATGAAATGCATGAACGTAATATGAAACTTATGATGGACTTAGTTGTTAATCATACTTCTGATGAACATAATTGGTTTATTGAATCACGTAAATCAAAAGATAATAAATATAGAGATTACTATATGTGGCGTCCTGGAAAAGAAGGAAAAGAGCCGAATAACTGGGGAGCAGCTTTTAGTGGATCAGCATGGCAGTATGATGAAATGACAGATGAATATTATTTACATCTGTTTTCTAAAAAACAGCCAGATTTAAATTGGGATAATGAAAAGGTAAGACAAGATGTTTATGAAATGATGAAGTTTTGGTTAGAGAAAGGAATTGATGGCTTCCGTATGGATGTTATTAATTTTATTTCTAAAGAAGAGGGATTACCAACTGTTGAAACAGAAGAAGAGGGATATGTTTCAGGTCATAAGCATTTTATGAACGGTCCAAACATTCATAAATATTTACATGAAATGAATGAAGAAGTATTGTCTCATTATGATATTATGACGGTTGGTGAAATGCCTGGTGTAACGACAGAAGAAGCGAAATTGTATACTGGGGAAGAACGAAAAGAACTGCAGATGGTATTCCAATTTGAACATATGGATTTAGACTCAGGAGAAGGCGGGAAATGGGATGTAAAACCATGTTCACTCCTTACTTTAAAAGAGAATTTAACGAAGTGGCAAAAAGCGTTAGAGCATACGGGCTGGAATAGTCTGTATTGGAATAACCATGATCAGCCGCGCGTGGTATCTCGTTTTGGTAATGATGAAACGTATCGCATTGAATCTGCGAAAATGTTAGCAACGGTGCTTCATATGATGAAAGGGACACCGTATATTTATCAAGGGGAAGAAATCGGAATGACGAACGTTCGATTCGAATCGATTGATGAATATCGAGATATTGAAACATTAAATATGTATAAGGAAAAAGTTATAGAGCGCAGTGAAGATATAGAGAAAGTGATGCAGTCTATCTATATAAAAGGACGAGATAATGCTAGAACACCGATGCAGTGGGATGATCAGAATCATGCTGGATTCACAACAGGTAAGCCTTGGATTACGGTAAACCCTAATTACAAAGAAATTAATGTGAAACAAGCGATCCAAAATAAAGATTCAATTTTTTATTACTATAAAAAATTAATTGAGTTACGTAAAAATAATGAGATTATTGTGTATGGATCATATGATTTAATATTGGAAAATAATCCATCTATTTTTGCATACGTAAGAATATATGGAGAAGAAAAACTTCTTGTTATTGCAAACTTTACTGCGGAAGAATGTGTGTTTGAATTACCTGAGGACATTAGTTATAGTGAGGCAGAGTTATTCATACACAATTACGACGTAGTGAGTGGATCGATAGAAAACATGACATTACGTCCGTATGAAGCAATGGTATTCAAATTGAAATAAGAAAAATCCTTATACCACTTCGGTATAAGGATTTTTTGATTACCATTTTAATATGGAGAATCCATATGGAGGAAGTGTAACTTGTAATACACTTGCTTCCGCTGAAAATTCTTCGTTAGTATAAATATTAATGATTTTCTTTCCAGTAACATGGAGAGGGAGTGAAGCTGTAATGTCACTATTAGTCGGATTTAAAACGAAAAAGATCGTTTCATCTTCATACGTTTTCGTATAAGTAATATAATTATGTTCATCATTTGCTTCAATGAATTGGAAAGTGCCGTGTCCTCCAAATGCTTTATACTGCTTTCGTAATGAAATTAATGTTTGTACATGTGTAAATAATGTATGATCTTGTTCTTTCGTATCCCAAACCATACATTTGCGGCAAGCTGGGTCCATACCACCGTCCATACCAATTTCGTCTCCATAATAAATACAAGGGGAGCCGATGAAAGAAAGGTGGAATACATAAAGTAACTTTAATTTATTTTTATCTCCGTTGCATGTTGTCAATATTCTTGGTGTATCATGGCTGTCTAATAAATGAAATGCTGCTTCATTTACATTCATAGAGTAGGAATGTAGAGATTCTGTAATTTGTTTCATAAATTCATTTGCCTTAATGGAATCGTTAGCAAAGTAAGACAGTAGAGCATTTGTAACGGGATAGCTCATTACAGCATCAAATTGATCTCCTTGTAGCCATGGAAGTGCATCGTGCCAAATTTCTCCTAAAATATATACTTCAGAATTTAATGCCTTTATCTCACTTCGGAATTCTCTCCAAAAGCTATGGTCGACTTCATTTGCTACATCAAGGCGCCAACCGTCTATGTTGAACTCTCTTACCCAATAACGTCCTACTTCAAGTAAGTATTCTTTTACATCTGGGTGTGCTGTATTTAATTTAGGCATATACGGTGTAAATGCGAAAGTATCATAATTTGGGAATGGCTCAGTTCGAATTGGGAACTCATGAATATGGAACCATTCTTTATATGCTGAATGCTCACCATTTTCTAGTACATCTTGAAATTTATCAAAAAAGTATCCGCTATGATTAAATACGGCATCGAGCATTACTTTTATACCGTGTGTATGACATGCCTGAACGAGTTCTTTGAACGTTTCTTTTGTGCCAAATTGCGGATCGATTTCCATGTAGTCAATTGTGTCATATTTATGGTTGGAATGTGCTTTGAAAATAGGGGTGAAATATATTCCTGAAATTCCAAGCTTCACAAGGTAATCAAGATTTTGAATAACACCAGCAAAATCTCCCCCAAAGAAATTAGTTGGAGTTGGCTCAGCGCTGCCCCAAGGAAGGGTGTTTTCTGGATTTAGTGCACGATCTCCATTAGCGAACCGTTCCGGGAAAATTTGATACCAAACAGTATCTTTAATCCATGAAGGTGCTTGGAATACATCATGTGCATGAATAAATGGGAAACAGAAAAAGTTACCAACGTCATCATTTGGAATACTGGAAAAAAATCCTCGTTCTGCATAAATAAGCGTTTCTGTCTCCGCTTTTAATTCAAATCCGTAACGTAAGCGCTTAAATTTTGGTTCAATGGAAATGGACCAAAAATCAAATAATGCAGTTGAACCAGTTTTTTTCATCGGTGTACTTGATGTAACCCATTTCCCGTCTTTCCAATCATAAGGATCACCATAAATAAGAGTGGCGCTTTGTACATCGTCTCTTTTCGTACGTATTCGGATGTGAATCGCTTTTTCATCGTAAGCGTATGCATAATTATCTTTTGGCCTATGATAAATGGCTTCTTTAAGCATATAGAAAATCCCCCTTTAATATCTCCATGCGTATTGTTCCCATAAGTATAATAATAAAGCATATGTTGCAAACGATTGCTTTTTGCATAGCTTTAATATTGCTTATAAGAGTAGTATTCATTTCATATAAAGTCAATGTATAAAGAGTATAGGAATAATATTTTAAAATTAATATTTGCAAAATGAATAAAAGAATGTATAATGATAGACAAATAGCGCAAACGTTTTCATAGATTGAGATATTGTTTGCGCTTCTATTAAACCATATAATGCAAACGTTTTCAATCAGTAAGGTACATATACAATTTAGGGAGGTTTTTGGGATGAAGAAAGCATTATCATTATTAACGGTTTCAGCATTATCAATTGGTATGTTATCTGCATGTGGACCGAAAGATTCAGGGGAAAAAGAAGAAAGTAAAGCAAAGAAAGATTACGATCTTCTCGTTTGGGAAGATGATAAAAAAGGTGTTGGTTTAGAACCAGCAGTGAAAAGCTTTGAGGAAAAATATAAAGTAAAAGTAAAAGTTGTTGAAATGCAAATGACAGATCAAGTGAAGAAGTTACGTCTTGATGGACCAGCGGGGACGGGACCAGATGTTGTAACATTGCCACATGATCAAATCGGAAACGCAGTAACAGAAGGTTTACTTTCTGAAGTGAAAGCTGACGATGCTGTAAAGAGTAAATTTACTGAGTCATCAATACAAGCACAGACATATAACGGAAAACTATACGGTTTACCAAAAGCAATTGAGACACCAATCTTTATTTACAATAAAAAATTAATGCCAAAAGCACCAGAAACGATGGACGAGCTGTTTAACTTCTCAAAAGAATTTACGAAAGATGGCAAGTACGGATTCTTAACATTAGGAGATAACTTCTACTTTGCTAATGCATTCATGGCAGGTATGGGTGGTTATGTGTTTGGTGAAAAAGATGGAAAGCCAAATGCAAGTGACGTTGGATTAAATAATAGCGGAGCAGTACAAGGTGCTGAATATCTTCAAAAATGGTACAAAGAAAAGTTATTCCCGAAAGGTATTATCGGTGAATCTGGTGGACCTGCTGCTGATGGACTATTTAACGAAGGAAAAGCAGCATCTATCATGAATGGTCCATGGGCGTTCCAAGCAATGGAAAAGAACGGAATTGATTATGGCGTTGCTCCAATGCCAAAATTACCAAACGGTCAACCAATGAAAACATTTGTTGGAGTTAAAGGATGGCATGTAACAAGTTTCTCTAAACAAAATGATTTAGCTACAAAATTCACTGAATGGGTAACAAATGAAGAGAACGCAAAAATTCGATTTGAGAAAACAAAAGAAATTCCTCCAGTAAAAGCAGTAATGGAAGATCCAATCATTAAAGATAATGAAGCTGCAAAAGCAGTTGCAACGCAATCTGAAAATGGAATTCCAATGCCGAACATTCCAGAAATGCAAGAAGTATGGAAACCAGCTGGAGATGCGCTTCAATTAGTTGTTACGGAAAAAGAGGCACCAAAAGCAGCACTTGATAATGCAGTGAAGCAAATTAAAGGTAATATTGAGGCAAATCATAGTAAGAAAAAATAAGGTGAAATTCGTGCCTCTAATATGAGGGGGCACGAATTCTCTCCCAGAAAAAAGGGGGAAGGAACATGCAAACATCTATGGAACCAGCAAACGGTTTAAACGGTTCAAAGCATAGGAAAATGGCAACCATGTTATCTATCATTCCAGGCGTGGGCCAAATGTATAATAAGCAATTTGTAAAAGGTCTTATTTTTCTAGTATTAACAGGTTCATTTATTGTAGCCTTTGCTGATTTATTAAATATGGGATTATGGGGAATTGTAACGCTTGGTACAGAAGTTCCACGTGACCATTCTGTCTTTCTATTAGTAGAAGGAATCTTGGCGCTCATCGTCATCGTGTTTGGACTCGGAATATATGCATTTAATTTATATGATGCATACCAAAACGGGAAGAAACGTGATATAGGAACACCTTTAAACTCTGTAAAAGAGCAATACCGTAATTTACTAGATCAAGGTTTTCCATATTTAATGGTTTCACCAGGTTTTCTATTACTTATCTTTGTAGTTGTATTTCCAATCATCTTCGTAATTTTAATTGGATTTACGAACTATGATTTATATCATTCTCCTCCAGCTAAATTAGTAGATTGGGTAGGATTTAAAAACTTTATTGATATCTTTACATTACCGATGTGGAGAGAGACATTTTTAAGTGTATTTTCTTGGACTGTTATTTGGACATTCGTTGCAACGACATTACAAGTTGCGCTTGGTATTTTCTTAGCGATTATCGTAAATCAGCCTGGTATTAAAGGGAAGGCAATTATTCGAACAATCTTCATTTTACCGTGGGCGGTCCCAGCATTCGTATCTATTCTTGTTTTCTCTGGTATGTTTAATGAAACATTTGGAGCCATTAACAATCAAGTATTAGCTTTATTCGGAATTGAAAAGATTGCTTGGATGACAGATCCATTTTGGGCGAAGATTGCTTTAATTATGATTCAAACGTGGCTTGGATTCCCGTTCGTCTTTGCAATGACAACAGGTATACTGCAATCGATTCCAGGAGAATTATACGAAGCAGCTACAGTAGATGGAGCTACAGCTTGGCAACAATTTCGTAAAATTACATTGCCACTTGTTTTATATGCAACAGCACCAATATTAATTACGCAATATACGTTTAACTTTAATAACTTTAGTATCATCTATCTATTTAACGGCGGAGGTCCTGCTGTAGCTGGACAAGACGCAGGTGGAACAGATATTTTAATTTCATGGATTTATAAGTTAACGATGACTTCGGCGCAGTACGGGAAAGCAGCAGCTCTTACAATGATCTTATCGTTAATCGTTATTACAGTTGCGTTATGGCAATTTAAGAGAACAAAATCATTCCAAGAAGAGGATATGATGTAAATGAATATTAAAAGACAAAAGATGTTACGTCTCTCATTAAGTTATCTCGTTATTTTCGTAATGTGTGCCATCATTTTCTATCCATTATTATGGATTATTGGCTCATCGTTTAATCCAGGTGATAGTTTATCTGGATCAAGTATTATTCCACAAAATGCAACGTTAGATCATTATCGTAAGTTATTAGATTTAGAGAATAGTAATTATTTACTATGGTATAAAAACACATTAAAAGTAAGTGTTTTAACGATGATTTTCTCAGTACTAGCAATTAGTTTTACTGCTTATGCATTTTCGAGATATCGTTTTGTTGGAAGAAAAAATGGTTTATTAACATTTTTAATTCTGCAAATGATTCCAAACTTTGCAGCGTTAATCGCTCTATACGTATTAGCACAGTTAACAGGATTAATTGATACGCACCTTGCATTAATTTTAATTTATGTCGGCGGGGCAATCCCAATGAATACATGGCTTATGAAAGGGTATTTTGATACGATTCCGAAAGAATTGGATGAGTCAGCTCGTATGGATGGAGCAGGACATTTCCGTATTTTTTGGCAAATCATTATGCCACTTGCAAAGCCAATCGTAGCAGTTGTAGCGTTATTCACTTTCATCGGTCCATTTACAGATTTCATTTTAGCGAGTATTATTTTGCGCACACCAGAAAATTATACGTTAGCAGTTGGGTTATATGAAATGGTAGCGAAGAAATTTGGTAATGAATTTACAACGTTTGCAGCGGGTTCGGTATTGATTGCAATCCCAATTTCAATTTTATTCCTATCACTACAAAAATACTTTATCTCTGGTTTAACTGCTGGAGGTACGAAAGGATGAAAAATGGGACATTACGTCCCATTTTTCTTTTCATCTCCCTATAAAACATTTTATAGGGAGATGAAAAGAGATTTGACATCCCATATGAAAAGAAGTGAAATAAATAGTATATTATAGTATAGGAAAAAAGAGCTATATCCCTTACAATACATGGAGAGGGAGAATATGATAGGTTTTGCAAGATAGAATCAATGAAAGTTTATGACTTCTCCTATTACTTGCAACGGGTGCAAGATAAAAAAATATATAAAATGACAGAGAAGTGAAAGGAGGGGGATTTTTATGACAGTTACAATTAAAGATGTGGCGAAGAAGGCAAATGTAGCACCATCTACCGTTTCTCGTGTAATTGCTGATAATCCAAGTATAAGTGAAAAAACAAAGCGTCGTGTTCGGAAAGTAATGAGTGAATTAGGGTATCATCCCAATTTAAACGCAAGAAACTTAGCTAACCAAACAACAAAAACACTTGGTCTTGTTATGCCAAGTTCTGCAAGTAAAGCTTTTCAAAATCCGTTTTTCCCAGAAGTTATAAGAGGAATTAGTTCATTTGCACATGTGGAAGGGTATGCGCTTTATATGTCGACAGGTGAAACGGAAGATGAGATTTTTAATGGTGTTGTAAAGATGGTGCAGGGACGCCAAATTGGTGGCATTATTCTTTTATATTCAAGAGAGAATGACCGGATTATTCAATATTTGCATAAACAAAATTTCCCGTTTGTTTTAATTGGAAAACCATATGATCGAAAAGATGAAATTACATATGTAGATAATGACAATTATACAGCGGCAAGAGAAGTAGCTGAATATTTAATTTCATTAGGTCATAAACAAATCGCGTTCATCGGCGGTGGATCTGATTTACTTGTGACGAGAGATCGTTTGGCTGGTATGAGTGATGCTTTAAAATTAGCAGACATTGTATTACCAAAAGAGTATATTTTACATTTTGATTTTTCAAGAGAAAGTGGTCAGCAAGCCGTAGAGGAATTAATGGGGCTGAAGCAACCACCAACAGCAATTATGGCAACGGATGACTTAATTGGACTTGGTGTGTTAAGTGCACTTTCTAAAAAAGGATTTGTTGTACCGAAGGATGTTTCTATTGTAAGCTTTAATAATGCTTTATTATCAGAAATTGCGAGTCCGCCACTTTCAACAGTTGATGTGAATATATATCAGCTAGGATATGAAGCTGCAAAAGCTTTAGTTGATAAAGTAGAGAATGCAGAGTCTACAGCAAAGTGTATCATCATTCCGCATAAATTACTGAAGCGTCAAACTTGCGACCATTATGCATAACAAAAAGCTAAGAGTTTAACTCTTAGCTTTTTGTTGTAGAAAGGCTTCTAAACGGTCACAGCCTTCTTTTAAAGTTTCGATACTATATGCATAGGATAAGCGAAGGTAGCCTTCACCATATTCAGAGAATGCTGTTCCAGGAACGACGGCAAGTCCAGCTTCTTTCACAAGGTCAAGTGCAAAATCAAATGATGACGATGTTAAATGGCCAACATATGGGAATAAGTAAAATGCACCTGTTGGCTTCTCAACTGTTAATCCCATTTGAATGAGTCTATTATATACGTAATCACGGCGTTTTTTGTATTGATGACGCATCATTTTTGGTGCATCTTTAGCAGCTGTTAATGCTTCAATTGCAGCGTATTGAGCGATTGAAGTAGCGCAAGTTACGTTATATTGATGAACTTTTAATATATGTCCTGCTAAATAGCTTGGTGCGAATAATAGACCGATACGCCAGCCAGTCATAGAATGAGATTTTGATAAACCGTTAATGACGATAGTCTTTTCACGCATTTCTGGGAAATGGGCAATAGATGTATGCTTTTGTTCATATACAAGTTCGCTATAAATTTCATCAGAAAGGACGAAAATATTTTTATCTTTTAAAACATCTACAATCTCTTGTAGTTCTTCTTTTGATAAAGTTACACCAGTTGGGTTAGAAGGATACGGCAGTACGACACATCTTGTTTTTTCTGTAATAGCATTTTCTAGTGCTGCAGCTGTTAAGCGGAAGCCAGTTTCACGAACATCGATAAAAATAGGCGTTGCGCCGCATAATCGAATAATCGGCTCGTATCCTGGATAAATAGGGGCAGGTAAAATGACTTCTGTTCCTGGCTCTAAAACCGTTCGGAATGCAACATCAATTGCTTCACTGGCACCGATTGTAACGATGGTTTCGTTTTCAGGTGAATAATGTAAATCGTAGTTATCTTTTACAAAGTTACAAGCTGCCTTGCGTAATTCTAGTAAACCAGCGTTATGTGTATAGCTCGTATAATTTTCGGTAATAGCTCGTTTTGCCGCTTCTTTTACGAGAGAAGGTGTAGGAAAATCAGGTTGTCCAATTGTTAAAGAGATAAGATTATCATAGTTTTGAATCATGTTAGAGAATTGACGGATTCCAGAAATCTGGATGTCCTTCACTCTAGGATTAATGAATTGTTCCATTGTATCTCCCTTTCTTCCGTTTGAAAATTAAGTTCATTTTAACATATTTTCTATAATTTCGCTTGCGTATATGTTATGTAGAAAGGGAGGGATAATAGAAAAAAAGCCGCTGTAAGCGACTTTTAATATCCGTACTCCCAATCTATTTCATCTTCATTCCAAAGTACAGAGGATACTTTGCCAAGGTGAACAACTGATTCATTCACAGCGCATGTGCAATTTTCATCTCCTGTTTTATGCTGCAACTCTTCATATACTGATTTTTCAACATTCTCTAGAACGACCAAATTTTCTTCTTTTAAAACAAGCGTAGTACCCGCCATATTTATCTTCCTCCTACTAAAATAATGATCACTTATTTGTAAACATAGATAGTATGGATTATATGCTGTATTTTGCTATAGTTGTCCGTCTCATGAAGTATTTTTTATTTTCTTTGTAATCCGTATTCATTGTATACTGCCCGGCAGAAATTTGGTACAGGGTTTACATTCATTTCGAAAATCTGTAACAATTATTATGCGTTGTTAACAAAGAATTAACAAATATGTTAAGAAAAATCAAAATCTTACAACAAATATGTCTGTAAAATGATATAATCATATCAAAATACATATAGGGGATGAGAGGCTATGGAGCTTATCCGTGATTTAATGATCCAAATTGCCATCATAATTTTGCCACTATTTTTATATGAAGCGATTCGTTTAAATCGTTATCAAGAAATGCCTCCGAAGCCAAACCGCTACTTTATTATGTTCTTATCTAGCATTACACTCGTTCTCTCCATGACATACTCTATTTGTTTTGGTGAAGTTTGTGGGTATAACTTTCACCCAATCCCGATTGTTAGTGGTTTTCTATACGGTGGAATTGTTGGTTTAATCCCGGCCGTTATTTTTGTTGCATATGAATGGGCGCTAAAGGGGATAAACCTCCTTCCAGTCATAGAAATAATATTTCTATTGATAGTTCCATTATTTTTATCAAAGAAATGGTCTCTATTTTCAAGGGATAAGAAGCTAATTCTGGCATTTATGATTTCATCATTGTACGTACTTGTTACTTTAGTGATTGGGATGATTAACGTTCTGTTAGAAACGGGGTTTACACCGTATGTTTCCCACCTATATAACGGATATATATTTGCTTCGCTTATTATGGTTATGACGATGGTGTTTCAGGTGTACTTAACAGAATATTTAAATGAAAATGCAATACTGCGTACAGAGATGCAAAAGTCAGAAAAGCTTAATATTGTAAGTGAGTTAGCAGCAAGTGTTGCACATGAAGTTCGAAATCCGCTCACTGTTGTTCGTGGATTTATCCAATTGCTAGAAAGTACGGAAGATGTGAAGAATAAGGATTATATGCGTCTCGTATTAGCCGAATTGGACCGGGCAGAACAAATTATTTCGGATTATTTGAATTTGGCAAGGCCACAAATTGAGAAAAAAGAACATATTTGCTTATCCGCTCAATTAATAGAAATGACAACTCTTATGTCATCATTTGCAGCGATGCAAGGTGTATATTTGCAAGTTGAGATTTCTGAAAGTCTTTATACGATTGGTGATAAGACAAAATTGAAGCAAGCGATTATGAATGTTGTTAAAAATGGTATTGAAGCAATTCAAGGGAATAAAGGATATTTAAAAGTAACGGCTATGCAAAAAGATGAAACGATTGTAATAAGAGTTAAAGACAGTGGTGTTGGAATGACGAAAGAACAGTTAGCAAGGCTCGGACAACCGTATTATTCTTTAAAAGAAAAAGGGACAGGATTAGGGCTTATGGTGACATTTAGTATTTTACAAGCGCATAATGGTACGCTGGAATATAAAAGTGAAAGTGGGAAAGGAACTGAAGCGATTATTATATTGCCAGCTGTAAGAAATAAGGAATAAAAGTTACCGATGGAAGGTAACTTTTTATTTTATATAGGAAAAATATATTATATTATTCATTTGTTTTTTCTGGCTTTGTTCGGCTAAATAAACTTCTAAATGATTGGAAAAAGCTTTGTTCTTTTGAAGCTGCGACTAATCTTTTTGTTTCTTGAATTTCGCGAATTACTTGCATAAGTTGTGCATCACGATTGCTGTCTTTATTATAAATTTGATTTACGAGTTTATTCATTTTTTCTTCTTGCTTAGATTCTCGTTTATACATATGATTCATTAATAAGTCCATCTTTTCTTTTTGCAGGGCATCTGTTTGAGCGGCATGATCGACTAACTCTTGTAGCATTTTTTCTTGAGAGCCTTCTTTTACATAAACTTGTTGCATCAATTCATCTAGCTTTTCATCTTTTAAACGATTTTGGGTAATAAGGGTAGAATTTTGATGAATAATTGCTTCATTTAATTGAGCGAGCATTTCAAGTTTTAACATGAACTCCTCGAAGTTACGCCCATCTTCTTTTTCTTTCGGTTGTATTTCTTGTTTATCTTGTATAACTGGTACAGGTGGGGCCTCTTTTTCTTTTAAAATAATTGGTATCGTTTCTGAAATATCTTCTTGCAATGTAGCAGCTCTTTCATGAATAGATTTCAATAGTTTTAAATCATCCAGCTTATAAATACGAGCATCAGCTGTTTTGGAAATCATATAACCATGTTCCTCTAACAGTTGACTATATTTGCGAACTATATGTTTTGGGATGCCTGTTTTATTCGTGACATCTTTCGTTTTATAGGTAGCTTCCATAATATTTCCTCCCCAAAAAGTATCGTATATATCATTTCAATCTTTTATGAGGACTTCCTTTGAAAAAGAATGTCGGAAGGTTATTAGTTTTCTACAGCATTAGTGAAAAGATGAAGAAAAATGAGAGTTTTTGGCGGAATGGCGAAGAAGAGCTGCAATAATGTCTGAAAACATATACAGAAGAAGTTTGTTATAATAACTGAGGAAAAGAAACTGGTAGAATCATGGAGGTATACATGAAGCAATTAAAAGGTATTATCATTTCAATTATTGCAATTCTTTCTATTGTAGTAGCGGTGTATGAAGTACTTGTTCCAGAGGAAACAAGTATCAAAAAAACAAATGCGTATGATCAAGTTCTAGAATTTCCGAAAGAGCGATATCCAGAGACAGGAAAACATATTACGGATGCTATAAAAGAAGGGCATTCAGAAGTTTGTACAATCGACCGTGGTGGCGCTGCGGATAGAAGAAAATTATCGTTAGCTCCATATCCATCAAAAAAAGGGTATGATCGTGATGAATGGCCAATGGCGATGTGTAAAGAAGGTGGAAAAGGAGCACATATTGAGTATATAAGTCCAGCCGATAATCGCGGAGCAGGCTCTTGGGTAGGAAATAAGTTAGATAAATATCCAGATGGTACGCGTGTGAAATTTGACGTGAAGTAGTAGTTGCATATTTCATAATGAAGGAGAAGGGAACTATGGAGTTAACAATTTCGTATTCGCAATTAATGTTGATGAACTATAAAGGTGATCAGCCTTACGTTGAATGGACGGATGAAGATTTTGAAAGAGGTTATGCGAAGGCGGATGGAACTGTTATTTTTGAAGCACTCTCTGATTATACTTGTGAAGTAAAAGTGACTTACGGGAAACATAGTGAGAAAGAAGAAGTGATTAGAACGGTTACAGTTCCTTTTACAGTTGAAAATGAATGTATCGTTGTAACAAGTATTCTTTCAAATAAATTTCAAATCCCTATTCCAAATGGTGAGTATACAGTTGTATTACAAGTAACGCCTCTTGAAGAACCAACGGATGATGAATTATATAAAATACAATATGAATTCTTTTTTGAAAGTAAAGAATAAAAAATGGGTTATCCTTAACGAGGATAACCCATTTTTGTTATGCGTTTGTTTTTAGCAGGGAGCGAGCATCTTTTGCTGCTTGCACCATGTGCTCTAAAGCTGGAATAACTTCTTCTGTTCTTCTCGTTTTTAAACCACAATCAGGATTAATCCAGAAATATTTAGGATCGCATACTTGTAAAGATTGTTCTACGATCTTATACATTTCATCTTTACTCGGTACACGCGGACTATGAATATCATATACCCCTAGACCAATACCTTTTTCATATGTTGTATGTTTTAATGTATCAATAAACTCACCGTGACTTCTTGATGTTTCGATAGAAATCACATCTGCATCTAATGCACGAATCGCATCAACAATATCTTCGAAGTTACTGTAACACATATGAGTATGAATTTGTGTTTCATTTGCTACAGAAGAAGTTGCTAAAAGGAAGGATTGTACTGCCCATGTAATATAAGCGTCCCAATCTTTTTCTTTTAACGGCATACCTTCGCGAAGTGCTGGCTCATCGACCTGAATTACTCGAATTCCTGAAGATTCAAGTAGTTCAATTTCGTGACGAAGAGCTAATGCAATTTGATATGAAACTTCTTTTCTTGGAATGTCATTTCGAACGAAGGACCAATTTAAAATCGTAACAGGTCCAGTTAACATTCCTTTTACAACTTTCTCTGTTAAGCTTTGTGCATAAACAGTTTCCTTAATAGTCATTCCGTTAATAAAGGCTACATCACCATAAATAACAGGCGGTTTTACGCAGCGGGAACCGTATGATTGTACCCAACCGTTTTTAGTGAATGAGAAACCAGCAAGACGCTCACCAAAATATTCGACCATGTCAGTTCTTTCAAATTCACCATGTACAAGGACATCAAGACCAATTTCTTCTTGGTAACGAATCCATTTTTCTGTCTCTTTTTCAATAAATTGCTCATATTGTTCATTTGAAATAACGCCGTTACGCCATTCTTTTCGTGTTTGACGAACTTCAGTTGTTTGCGGGAAGCTACCGATTGTTGTTGTTGGTAACAACGGTAACTTTAGGGCAACCTGTTGTAAGTCGTATCGTTTTTCAAATGGAAGAGGGCGTGAAAAGTCTTCTTCTTTTAGTGCAGTTCGTGCTGTTTTAACATCTTCTCGGTTACGTGCAGCAGATGAACGAATTGTATGATGTACGTTTCGATATGTTTCCAGCTCATTACTAATGCTTTCTGTACCTTGAGTCAGAGCGGAATGAATGAGAACTAATTCTTCTAATTTTTGATTTGCAAATGCTAATGCATCAAATAGCTCAGTCGATAAATGAGTTTCTTCTGTTTTATCGATTGGTGTATGCAATAAGCTACAAGAAGGCTGAATGATGAAATCCTTCGTTTGGACTTGTTTTTGTAACGTTGTAAATAATGTAAGAACTTCATCAAGGTCAGCTCTCCAAATGTTACGGCCATCTATACAACCGACAGCTAAAGTTTTATCAGCTGGGAATCCATATTTTGAAATAGCATTTAGATTACCTTCTTTACCATGAACGAAATCTAAGCCAATACCTGATACAGGGAATGTAATAATTTCTTCATAGTTTTCTTCTACACTATCAAAATATGTTTGTAAAAGAAGATTCGCATTTGGAACTTCTTTACGAATAGCTTCATAAATTTCTTTTGCTTGTTGAATTTCTTCGTTTGTTAGAGAAGCGAAAATCGGTTCATCAACTTGAATGACTTGTGCACCAGCTGCATGTAGTTCTGAAAGCAGTTGTACGTAAGGTGCAACTAACTGTTTTAAAATAGTAGTAAATTGCTCTTTTGTATAGCCTTTAGCTAATTTTAAGAAAGTATATGGTCCTAAAATAACAGGTTTTCCATCTACTCCTAATTCTTGTTTCGCCTCTTCATATAAGCGAAGTGGACGATTATCTTTTAAAGAGATTTGTAATCCCTCTTCATATTCCGGAACGATATAATGATAGTTTGTGTTAAACCATTTTGTCATTTCGGAAGCTACGTGATTTTTAGAGCCACGCGCCATTGCAAAATATACATCAAGGTAAGATGTAAACTCAGAAAAACGTGATGGGATAAACCCTAGCATATAAGCAGTATCCAAAACGTGATCATAATATGTAAAGTCGCCAACTGGGATGAGTTCAATCCCTTTTTCTTGCTGTACTTTAACGTGTTGAAGGCGAATTTCTTTCATCGTAGTTAAAAATTGTTCTTCATCGATTTTATTGGACCAAAAAGCTTCCAATGTTTTTTTCCACTCTCTTTGTAGTCCGATACGTGGATAACCTAAATTACTTGTTTGAATTGCCATTTCAAATTCCTCCCTAATTGAAAGTAAGCATTTCCGTTTACTAGGAAATACTTATAACAAAAAGTATAAAGGCATAGAGAATAAGCCTTCCTTTTTGTTTTAACACCTCATCATCATCCGTGAATCTATCAGTGTTGTTAAAACAGGCAGGTCTCCTGACTTATGCTTCATATAATTTCTTTCACCTTCCCGTTTTCACAGTGGCACTAAAAAGAAATCTCAGCATTTACAGTGGCGGGACCGTGTTGGAGTTTCACCAAGCTTCCCTTTTAAACACGAAACGAAATTTTCGTGTACCTATTTTCCTTTTGAAAGGAAGTTAACAAGCGATATGATATTGAAACAAATTCTAACACAATTTTTGGAATTTTGTCTACTGTTTTAAAATAAGAAAATTCTAAAGTTTTTTATTTTAATTATTCATATTCTTCAGATTTTTTAGAGGTGAATCACGATTAAACATACAAAGAAGAATGTACTTGTATAGACGTAAGGTGCTAGTTATGTTATTTGAAAATTCGTCCATATTTTGGAATAAGGAAGGGAATTGGATGGTTCATTTTGAAATAGTAAGTTATGACAAGAAAGAACAAGATTTCTGTATAAAGGTACATAAACTAAGTTTATAGAAATGGGGAATTTCAATTGGAACAAAGTACACAAAATATATATTCACCGCCAAAACATATAGTTTCAGCAGCGACAATTGTAATGAATGAACAAAATGAAATCCTATTAATTAAAGGACCTAGAAGAGGATGGGAAATGCCAGGTGGACAAGTTGAAGAAGGGGAGTCTTTGAAAGAAGCTGCAATAAGGGAAACGAAAGAGGAAACGGGTATTGATATTGAGGTTTTAAAATTTTGTGGGGTATTTCAAAATGTGAACCATTCAATATGTAATACGTTGTTTTTAGCTAGGCCAGTTGGAGGTAAATTAACGACTACACCAGAAAGTTTGGAAGTGGGGTTCTATCCTATTGAGCAGGCGTTAGAAATGGTGAGTTTTATGAATTTCAGACAAAGAATTGAATACAGTTTGGATGAAAATCAACAACCTTTTTATATAGAATTTTAAGAAATAATCTGCCATTATGGGATGCCGGTGATAATAAATCTTGTTATATTTTTAAGTGCAGTGAAGTATCTTATAGCGAAAATAAAACAAGCATCCCCGTACTAAATTAGAACGGGGGATGCTTGTTTTAGGTTTTAAAATGAAATAACTTTATCGCCTTTTTACGGTTTCTTTTTTACAAGTTTAACCTTCATCTATATCAATTTCTGAAAGTCGCCCTGCAACTGCATCTGTAAGGAGGGTGTTTAACCATTGTAATTCAACTGAGATATGTTCGATAACACTTTGCAAAATATATAGTTGTGCACGTGGAATTTGTCCTTTGCTACAATCATAAATAGTTTGCATTTTATGTAAATATTGAACGGTATCATTTTTCTTTTTTTCTAAAATAGGAACTAACTCTTGGTCATCACCAAAATGAGCGAAAGAGAGTGCCGAATAAATTGGTTTATATATTTGATTTTTTGCCTCGAATTGTTTTAATAGTAACTTGTGAAATAATTGTTTACCTTCTTCAGTTATATGAAAGATTGTTTTATCTGGTCTATTCGTATCTCGAACAATCGTGGTAATACAAATTGCACCTTGCTTTTCTAATTGCTCGAAGGCGTAGTAAAGTGATCCTTTTGCATATTTAATATAACAATCCATTTGTCTTTCTTTCATGATATGTTGCACTTCATATGGATGTTTATCCCCTTCGAGTAGCAAGCCGAGAATGACTAATTTCATGCTCATTCTGTCTCAACTCCTGTATATAGAAACTTTATCCCGATTGGTGAGGGATAATAACCAGTGGGAATGGTTCCTTACTGATCAAAGATTTACTTTATATATTATAAACGGCATACCCTTTTTCATAAAGGGTATGCCGTTTCTTTTTTCTATACTAACTTACTTGCTTTTGTTTTTGTTTCGTTTTTGGACCTGTAAAGAGTCGTTCATTTCCCATAAGTAAAATACAAATAATACTTAGTACAGCCGGGATAAGTGCCCAGAAGAATGTGCTGGCAATAGATGTAGCTAGAGCCTCTTTAATACCAGTTAATATTTCAGCTGGAATCTTCTCGGTAGCACCTTGTGATAATAAGAAACTTGTGTCTCCACCTTGTGGAGCTAATTTAGCTAGTTCAGGAGGGAACAACGTGCTTAATTTATTAGTAAAAATATGATTTTGAATGGTACCGAAAATTGTTACACCAAGAGTCATACCGAGTGAACGGAAGAATGAGTTTGTTGATGTAGCAGAACCACGGTCTCGCATTTCTAACTTGTGGATAGAAGACATACTTAAAACTGAGAACGAGAAACCAACTCCAAGTCCAGTGAGAACCATAAATAGTGTTACAAGTAGACGAGGTGTATCCATTGTTAAAGTGCTTAGTAAATAAATACCAATTACAAAGAAAACGCCAGATACGATCATGATGTTACGATAACTTGTTCGTGAAGCTAACTGTCCACCTGTTTGACTTCCAATTACAGAGCCAACCATCATAGGTGTTAAAATTAATCCAGCATTGGAGGCTGAACCGCCGAGAACACCTTGAACGAAGATTGGAATATAAACTGTACAGATAATAAAAGCGGCACCATAGAAAAAGGCAACGCCTTGGCTAGCTGCGAATAAAGGTTTTTTAAAGAGATGGAAAGAAATGATAGGCTCGGTTGCTTTTCGTTCTACGAAGAAGAAAATAATGAGCATAATAACAACTGTTGTAAATAAACCGATAATTACAGTGGAATTCCATGCATATTCTTTACCACCAAGTTCTAAGGCGAACATTAAGCAAACGATACTAATAACAAGCGTAATAGCGCCAGCCCAATCAATTTTCTGTTTTCTAAATTCTAGAGATTCACTGTAGTATTTAGTAATGAAGAAGAAGGAGATAAGCCCTAATGGAATATTAATATAGAAGACCCAGTGCCAACTTATATAGTCTGTAATATAAGCACCTAATAAAGGACCGAACACACTAGATGTCCCGAAAACGGCACCGAATAGCCCTGTCATTTTTCCGCGTTTTTCTGGTGGGAATATATCGTACATAATTGTGAAGGCAATAGGCATAAGAGCGCCCCCGCCAATCCCTTGAATTGCTCTATAAATACTTAGCTGCTCAATACTAGATGCTGTTCCGCAAAGTGCAGAACCGAATAAGAAAAGAATGAGGCCACCGATATAAAAACGTTTCCGCCCGTACATATCAGAAAGTTTTCCGAAGATAGGCATACCTGCCATTGTTGCAACCATATATGCAGACGTAACCCAAACGAACTTGTCAAATCCTCCTAGGTCTCCAACGATCGTTGCCATTGCTGTTGCAACAATTGTATTATCCATTGCCGCCATTAAAATACCAAGTAGTAAACCAGCAACAACAAATTTTGTCTTGTTGGAGTCTTTTTTTGATAATTGAGATTCCAAATATAACCCTCCTTTAAAAATAAGTAAACTATATTAAGTTTTGAGTGCAGCGCATAAAAATGTAAAGGATAGTTCTTTCAAATCAATTTACACAAGTGCACAAGCCATAAAGAATATTATAGTCAAATTTGACTAAAAGGCAAACTTTTTCATCCGTCAAAATATTCTGTTGTATGGACTGCGAAAGAGTGAGTAATACTTAATATTGGTATAAAGTCAATGAAGGAAATTGTAAAAAAATATTTCAGCAAGAATACCTTCAGTTAACAGAGGAAAAATGGTTTTTTCTTTATATTGTCGAATAGGATAAAAGGAAGAGTAATAACTATATATCGTTTGTAACAAGCTTTATTAATATTGTGCAGAGAGGCAGAATAAGGTCGTATGAATGATGCATCTGAAATGGGGTGAATATTATTATGAAAATATGGAAACGAATTTCGGATCAAGGAAGGCGTACAATACCGCTACAACCGGTATTGTGGATTGATGGCTCAAAAAAGGAAAACGAATGTCCTAATGTAGCAGTTACATTGCAAATCCGTAGTATGTATAAAGAAAAATTTTCATATGAACTGACCTATGATGTAAACGACATACTTATTATTGGAATTGAAGTTGAAAATAAAGGAATAGAAATGATTTCACGAGTTGTAGTAAGTCATATGATTCGCGATTATTTTGCATATATCCCCAATTCATTAAAGGCAGATAAGGGGGTAAGTGAGTTTCTATTCCAACTTGTAAGGTGGCGAATCGATAATTTATTACCAAATGAAAAGGTAGAATTAATTTGTAAAATAAAAGCAAATAAAGATAAAGCACTCAAAAATGCATTATTTCAGGCTACATATACATTTCAATATAACGGAGTATCATATGGTCCACTGCAAACAAATGAAGTTGTTGTGCGGCAATGAAAAAAAGGAACCTGTATGAAAGGTTCCTTTTTTTAGTGAAGGTTGTGCTTTTTGAGTACTTTTTTTTGCTCGATTCCTTTTTTTCCTACATAATTATTTTTATAACCAAAATATAGAATGAACAGAAAGGAAACAACATTTACAATAGCGTCAATTTGATCGTTTGAAATAAAGTTCACTCCGAAAGAATTAAATAGTAATTTTAACGATAACAGAAAACCGGCTAGTAAACGTATAATATCTGATAGATTTTCTTTTTGTAGCATATAGGTCACCACCTTTCTAAAACGATATATAGTATATATATGAAATAGAATAGAGATGGTAGACAAGCTTAAGCGGAAATGTACACTCAATATGTACATTTTTTATTTTGTAGAAAAACATAATTGTTATAGAAACATATATTGGTATAGAAAGGAGGAGAAATATGAAACATAAAGGGAAAATTAGTGGATTATTACTTGGGAATACAGTGGCAGTTACAGAATGGATTGCGCTTCAGGATGTAATTACAAAACTGGATTCGCGATCATTTTATACCGTCTTTATTATTTATATATTGCAAATGGTACTCAGTTATTATTTTGGGCATTGGTATGATAAAAGAGCGAGTGGTCGTATGGATACGGAAGGAGGAGGAATGGCAAGTAATGATTTTGTAGTTGATTTCTTTGAGAAAGTAGCTGCTTTATCAGAACGGGATTCTCATAATATTACAGTGTACATTCTTTCTATGAAAGAATGGAAAGAACTAAAAGAAACAGTGCAAGAAAAAAAATTGGAGGCGTTAGTACAAAAATTGGAGAGCACGATTGTAAAGACAATTCGTAAAGGGGATGTCGTTACTAGATGGGATGAAAATAAGTATGTTATTGTGGCGATTGATAACGGACATGAAAAGTCGACAATAACAAACAGATTAATGAAAAATATTGAAAGTGAAATAGAAAATGGCTTGTTAAGTATGACTCTATTATTTGGAGCTGCTAGTTATCCAATAGAAGGGAAAACTTTTGAAGAATTGTTAAGAAAAGCACAAAACCAATTGTATCAGCATAGGGATTTGTAAGGAAATCAGTGAAACTTTGATTTAAAGAAATATGATATGAAGAAGTTTTTGAATGTAACATTCTTTTGACTTTTATTACAAAAAGAACTTTTATTGTAATAAAAGTCTTTAAAAATATATGGAATAAGCATATAATTATGATGGATGTGTCAATGCATTTTGCACAATGTGTTTCATTTTTAAAGTGTAGAGGAAAGCATGCTCTACACTTTTCCTTTTTAGGAAATAAAAAGAGTATTTGTAAGTTGTTGCAAGGTAGCGTTTGTACTGTGTAAAATGAACAAAGAGATTATTTGATAGAAAGCAGGAAAGGGAATGATAGAATGATAGACGTGAGAAAACAACGAACATCTTTTATCAGGTGAATTATTACTGTTGTTCTTCAAATTATTATAGCTGTGATGAATTCCGCTGTACTTGAATGTAGCACATAGTGTGAACAAATTTTAAGAAGTACTAAGTAAAATCATGCTATTAAGATGGATATGAAACTGCTGGATAATTCAAAGAGAGTGACGTAAAACGTAATTTCAAGTAATAATTTTGTACAAACGTTATAAACAATAGGAATGATCTTCGTAAAAAAGATGTGAGTGTGAATTGTATAGAAGGATACATAATTTTCATAGTTTTTTTACACGATGATCGTATACAAGTAGGAGGAAAAAGATGTTGAAGTATAGTAAATTAGCAATTGTAACTGCATTATCAATGACTTTATTAGCCGGTTGTTTCGGGCCGAAACCAGAAGAAGAATTATACGTTGCGTTTGAAGATGCTGCAAAGCAAGAAAAAACAATGTTTGAAGATGCAAAGAAACTTGAAACTTTAGAAAAAGAGGGACAAGAATTATATAACCAGATCGTTCAAGAAGGAAAAGATAATAATCAAACTGTTAAGGAAAAACTGAACAAAGCAGTGAAAAATACAGATGAACGAGAAAAAGTACTTACAAAAGAAAAAGAATCTTTAAATAAGGCACAAGAAGAAGTGAAGTCAGCAGATAAATATGTGAAAAAAATTGAAGATAAGAAATTGAAAGATCAAGCGGATAAAGTGAAAAGCACATATGAGAAACGACATGATTCATTTAACAAAATGTATGATAGTTATAGTAAATCGTTAAAACAAGAAAAAGAATTATATACAATGCTACAAGATAAAGGTACAAAATTAAAAGATATTAGTGAAAAAGTTAAAATAGTAAATCAGTCTTATAAAGATATTGAATCAGAAAAAGACAAGTTTAATGAATTTACGAAATCTTATAATACAGAAAAAATAGCTTTTTATAAACAAGCAAATATTAAAATTAAAGAAGAGAAAAAATAAAACAGTTTGGCCTACAATGGGCCAAACTGTTTTATTTTTTTGTATACGTACGACTATACCATGGGACAGGTTCACTTAATTTTTTTTCTTGTTTCAGTGCTTCAGGACCAATATAATCTTGAAGTGTCTTTTTTGCTACTGTTAAAGATAAGGTTGTTTTCGGATTTCGATAGGAGGATTCAAGATGACCAAGGTGTGGTAGGATTCGAAAATCTTCTTTGGTAGGAGGAATATGGAAAAAGTAATCACCTAAACGTATAAGAACATCGGATTGTTGTTGGCTAAAACGTGGATTTCTAGAAAAATGTAATCCTTCTTTAATAGCTTTTTTTTCAGCAATTAAGCGTTCTAAAGCCGTCTTTTTTAACCAGTATAAATACTTTGGATTAGTTGCAGCTTTAGCATGGCGATTCACAACGAAAATAGATTGAGCTAGTCGATTAATAGAATGTTGGTTTTGTAATTGAGATTGTGGTTGTGAAGGTTTCATATTGAATCTCCTTTCAATTTTTCATTATTATACCATAAATAAAAGAGGTTTTTATTATATGCAAAAAGTGATTGTATATATTTTCAATATTAAAGCAATATTGTTACAAAAAACAACTATTTTGTATAATAGTAATAGAATGTGTTTTAGAAATTTGATAATGAAAGAGTGAGAAGTTTGAAAGAAATATTAAAACAGCAATATGCCATTATAGATATTGGATCTAATACAATGCGTTTAGTTATTTATGAAAAGCAAAACGGAGGTTTTTATAAAGAGATTGAAAATACGAAAGTGGTTGCGCGATTAAGGAATTACTTAGTCGATGGTATGTTGATTGAAGAAGGAATAAAAATATTGTTACAAACATTATTTCAATTTCAAGAAAGTACACGATTCCACCAGTTGCATCATGTACTTTGTGTCGCAACAGCAACAATTAGGCAGGCTGAGAATCAAGAGGAAATTAAAAAACTTGTTGAAGGACAAACAGACTTTACTCTTAGAGTATTATCAGAATATGAAGAAGCGCGTTATGGCTATTTAGCAGTTATGAATTCAACTTCGTTCTCTGAAGGAATTACAGTAGATATTGGTGGAGGAAGTACGGAAGTTACATACTTTCGAAATAGAGAGATTTTAGAGTATCATAGCTTTCCTTTTGGAGCACTTTCTTTAAAGCAACAATTTATTAAAGAGGATATACCTACTAAAGAAGAGTTGGAAAAGATTCAAACGTACTTAGAGTATCAATTTCGAACATTACCATGGTTAATTGACAAGAAATTGCCTCTTATTGCAATTGGTGGTAGTGCGAGGAACTTAGTGAAAATCCATCAAAATTTAATTTGTTATCCGATAGCAGGATTACATTTATACAAGATGAAGGAAGAAGATATTAAAAATGTGAAAGAAGAATTGGAAGCATTGTCGTTCATAGAACTTCAAAAATTGGAAGGATTGGCAAAAGATCGAGCAGATACAATTATTCCAGCAGTCGAAGTATTTCATACGCTTGTTAACGTTATAGAGGCACCGGCATTTGTATTAAGTAGAAAAGGATTACGAGAAGGCGTTTTCTATGAAGAATTGACAAAAGATTTGGGGATTTCATATTATCCGAACGTAGTCGAAGAAAGTTTATATTTATTATCACATGAATATGAAATGGATATGGAATTTGTAATGCAGCTTATTAAACATGGAAGACTCATTTGTCAACAACTTGAAGAAACAGGGCTGATTTCTATGTCAGAAAAAGACTGGGAAGTATTCCAGCAAGCAGCGAAAGTATTTAATATAGGAAAATATATAGACGATGAAGCGAGCCGCTTACATACGTTTTATTTATTAGCGAATAAAACAATTGATGGTATGATGCATAAAGACCGAGTTAGGTTAGCGCTTATTGCGTCTTATAAATCAAAAATGTTATTCAAACAACATTTGTCCCCGTTTGAAGGATGGTTTGATAAAAACGAACAAAAAAAAATTCGCCTATTAGGGGCTGTTTTACAATTTTCAGCAGCTTTAAATATAAGAAAAAGATCGCTTGTTGAATCGATATCTGTAACAGAAAGTAAAGAAGGATTAACATTTAAAATTGTATGTGAGGAAGCGGCATTAGCGGAAAAAGTGCAAGCTGAAAAGCAAAAAAAGCAGCTGGAAAGAGTATTGAAAACAACTATTAACTTATTCTTCGAATCAAAACACTAAGTTGTACGGATGTCTTTACGAAAAATTTACACTTTATAATATTGTAATTTGCTAAAATGAAAGTAACTAAATTATAGTAAAAAAGTTTCAAGGGGAAGTGTGAAGAGAATGGAATTATCTAAGGGGAACATAGTAAATTTAAATGATACAGCTTATTATAATAATCGAGAGTTAAGTTGGTTAGCATTTAATGAACGTGTACTACAAGAAGCACAGGATGAAACGAATCCGCTCTTGGAAAGATTAAAGTTTATTAGCATTTTTAGCTCAAATTTGGATGAATTCTTTATGGTACGTGTAGCAGGATTGAAGGATCAAGTGAGTGCTGGGTTTAACCAACCAGAAAATAAGGCTGGCTTAACACCCAAAAAGCAATTAAATAAAATTGCGATAAAGGCCCACGAATTAATGACTGTACAATATGATACGTTTAAAAATTATGTATTGCCGGCGCTGGGGATAGAGGGAATTGAGCGTTTAACATTCCATGATTTGACGAAAGAACAGAGAGAATTTATAGAAGAGTATTTTGATGAACAAATTTTCCCGGTTTTAACACCTGTAGCTATCGACGCATATCGTCCATTTCCGATGTTATTAAATAAAAGTTTGAATTTAGCTACACTTTTATATGATGAGAAACAAGTGGAGGAAGAAAACCGTACGAAATTAGGAATTGTACAAGTTCCTTCATTACTTGAACGTTTCATATTTTTGCCGAGCGAAGGGCAAAAGCATAAATTTATTTTATTAGAAGATGTAATTAGTGGTTTTACTCATAAATTATTCACTGGATATAAAGTATCATCTGTTACTCGTTTCCGTATTACACGCAATGCGGATTTAACGATTCATGAAGAAGGTGCGAGAGATTTATTAAAAGTAATTGAAAAAGAATTAAAAAAGCGTAAGTGGGGAGCTGCTGTACGTTTAGAAGTCGGCAAAGAGCATATTGATGAAAGAGTTTTAGCATTATTATATGAGGTGTTGGAAGTAAAAGATGAAGATGTATATATAATGGATGGACCGCTAGATTTAACATGTCTCTTCTCTTTATATAAAAAACTAGCTCCATTATATGAACATTTAGTATATCCGGCTCTTATTCCGCAACGACCTCAAGACTTAGGGGATGCGGAAGATGTATTTGAAAAAGCAATTGAACATGATATTTTATTACATCATCCGTTTGAATCGTTTCAGCCAGTAGTTGATTTTGTGCGTGATGCAGCAGACGATCCGAATGTACTTGCAATCAAACAAACCTTATATCGAGTAAGTGGGGATTCGCCGATTATTCAGGCGCTCAAGATAGCGGCTGAAAAAGGAAAGCAAGTGACGGTATTAGTTGAGTTAAAGGCAAGATTTGATGAAGAAAATAATGTACATTGGGCTAAAGAGTTAGAAAAGGCAGGCTGCCACGTTATTTACGGTGTAAGTCATTTGAAAACACATAGTAAAATTACGTTAGTTGTAAGGAGAAAAAACGGAAAAATTGAAAGGTTCGTACATCTTGGGACTGGAAATTACAATGATGCAACAGCAAAGTTATATACTGATTTCGGTTATATTACATCACGAAAAGACTTTGGGGTTGATGCAACAAATTTCTTTAATTATTTAAGTGGTTATACAACAAAACCGCATTTTCACCATTTATCGGTTGCGCCATTTGATATAAGAGAGCAATTTATCGATTTAATAGATGAAGAAATTCGTTATCATAGACAATATGGAAATGGATATATTATCGCCAAGATGAATTCATTAACAGATAAACCATTAATAAAAAAAATGTATGAAGCATCACAAGCCGGAGTAAAGGTAGAGCTCATCGTTCGAGGAACATGTTGTTTAAGGCCTGGTATTCCAAATGTAAGTGAAAATATTAGGGTGGTTAGTGTTGTTGGGAGATATTTAGAACATAGTAGAATTTATTATTTCCATCATAATGGAGAAGAGAAAATATACTTATCTTCAGCTGACTGGATGACACGAAATATGGAGAAGCGAGTAGAAATATCTTTCCCGATATTAGATATTGAAATGAAGGCGAGAATTAAGGCGATTTTACAGCTTACTTTAGCTGATAATGTGAAAACGCGTGAACAAAATAAAGACGGTGACTATTATTATGTTATTAATAATGGGGCAGAAGAGATTGATAGCCAAGTGAAGTTATTTAAGATGGCGTATCAAAATACGGATGCTGAATAATGAGAACAAAGTAAAAAACCTCTTTTTTAAGAGGTTTTTTACTTTGTTCTCTACTTATTATATAAGATGTGTAGAGAGAACAGTTTTTATTGTAAGCATGTTAATGGATCATGAATCGGTTAAGAAAGGAAATAACATTAGTAGAATTGTTGGGGGACATTAATAATAGAATGGTTGTTGACAAGGTCCACCATAACAAGGATAAGGTGCTGGCGGTGGGAAAGGTGGTGGATATGGTGGATAATACGGTCTAGGACCGAAAGCTAATGCTCCGCCGAGTAGTCCGCCAGCAATACCAGCTAGAAATGGGACGCCAAAAAACGGCAAAAAGCGTGAGTCGCCTACTGGACCAATAGGTGCTGAACGGACTGGGATTGGTTGATAATATGGATACATGAACAAACCTCCTTTATTGGACTCACTTTTATCATATGGTAAATGAAACGTGGATGAGCGCGTACAAGAAAGGTTATGTAAGAAAATAGGCGAATTATTACGAATGTTGAAGTGTGAAAATCGTAATTTCAGGTTTTGACATAAATCGGAATGGGACACGTGTTCTGCCAAGGCCTCGATTGACATATAGGGCTAAATCTTGAATCGTATAGAACCCTTCTACATAGTTTTTAGCAAGTGATGGGGTAATGATTGCGCCTAAAAAGGGAATTTGTACTTGTCCACCATGGCTATGACCAGAAAGCTGTAAGTTAACTGGATATTGAGCAATTTTGGGTGCGATATCTGGCTCGTGAACAAGAACAATGTTATAAGTGTTTTGCTTTGCGTGATGTAATGTCTCCTCTATTTTTGGTTTACCTAGTAGTATATCATCAAGACCGAAAATTGAAATTTCACTATTATCTAGTAGACGAATTTTCTTTTCACTATTTAGTAACAGTTCAAATCCAGATTCGCGCATGATGTTTTCGTAGTACTCTGTTCCATATCCGCCGTGATCATGGTTACCATAAATAGAAAATTTACCGAAGGGGGCTTGTATATTTTTTAAAATAGATGCAACGAAAGGCGTGTCAGTATATGTTTGGTAATTATCAATGAGATCACCAGTAAAAAGAACAATATCGGGTTTTACAGCATTAATTTTAGAAACGATGTGAGATAAATGTTGAAGAGAGAAATAGTATCCAAGATGTAAATCGCTAAATTGAAGAATCTTCATACCATGAAAACTTTTTGGTATGAGTTGTGATTTAAGTGTATGTTCTGTAAAAGAAAGTAAATGAGGCTCAATATATTTAGCGTAATAGTATCCGATGCCAGTTGTTATAAATGAATATAAACAAGTGCGTATGCCAGTTTTTAAAAAATCTCTTCTTGTAATTTTCTTCATAAAAATATGAGTATACCTATTTGACTTATATTACATATGTTCGTTTCGTTTATAGGTTACTCAAATCTCCTTTCAGTTTATTTAAAATATATTTTAAATAATATAAAAGTAGTATAGATTACGAAAAAACGAGTGAAAAGAAACCTCTTTACGTTAAAATATCAGAAAAGTTTAAAAATATAAAGATTTCTATTAAATAAAATGATAAAATGAATGTGTATTCATTTTTTGGAGGGGATGTATGTGAAAGAAAAGGTAGTTATTATAACAGGTGGATCGAGCGGAATGGGAAAAGGAATGGCAACTCGTTTTGCAAAAGAAGGGGCACGAGTTGTTATTACAGGACGTACAAAGGAAAAGCTAGAGGAAACAAAGTTGGAAATTGAACAATTTCCAGGGCAAATATTACCTGTACAAATGGATGTAAGAAATACGGATGACATTCAGAAAATGATAGAACAGATTGATGAGAAGTTTGGTCGAATTGATGTTTTAATAAACAATGCAGCTGGCAACTTTATTTGTCCAGCAGAAGATTTATCTGTTAATGGCTGGAATTCAGTCATTAATATTGTGTTAAACGGTACATTTTACTGTAGCCATGCTGTCGGGAAATATTGGATTGAAAAAGGTATAAAAGGAAATATCATTAACATGGTAGCAACATATGCATGGGATGCGGGTCCGGGAGTTATTCATTCGGCTGCAGCAAAGGCTGGAGTATTAGCAATGACGAAGACACTCGCTGTTGAGTGGGGACGTAAATATGGAATACGAGTTAACGCGATCGCGCCAGGACCAATTGAACGTACGGGCGGTGCTGATAAATTATGGATTTCAGAAGAGATGGCTAAGCGTACGATACAAAGTGTTCCGCTTGGAAGACTGGGTACGCCAGAAGAAATTGCAGGTCTAGCTTATTATTTATGTTCAGATGAAGCTGCGTACATAAATGGAACTTGCATGACAATGGATGGAGGACAACATTTGCATCAATATCCATTTTAAAAGGGATGAGAGAATGAATGTTTGATTCGTTTTTTTACGGTTAAATGTGACGGAATTGTGACATATGAAAGAAAAGTGTTTACAAGAGGTCATATATAAGTTATATTTAAGACCTCTTTTTTCTTCATAGTAGAATTGCTAATTCCCCTTAGCATTTTACCCCTCTAATCCCTTCAGGAAAACTGAAGGGATTTTTTATTATTTTTCCGTAAATATCATGTTATAATTTTTGAAAAGTAAAGGGAGGGAAGCACGTTGATAGATGCATTAGATGTAATGAGTAACTTGGATAAAGTCCTTCCTTATTATCAAGCTATTTTTAGTGCTGATGAGCATACTGTAATTGGATATGAAGTAGTAGGGCGTATTCAAACAGAAGAGGGCATACAAAGTTTAGCTTCTTTCTTTCATGATGATTCTATTCCAAGTGAGTTTCAACTGGAAGCGGACAACATTATAGTAGAAAAAGCTTTAAATCGTTATTTGGAAAGTGATCAAAAACTATTATTATTTATACATCGGAATGCGAACGTATTAATGAACGATGATGATGAAAGTTTACTGCAACTTTTATTGATGTATGAAGAGCAAGGTTTAAATTTGAAACACATTGTTTTAGAGATTACAGAACATGAATGTAAAGAAGATATAGAGCAATTTAATCATTTGCTTATGTATTATCGTACATATGGTATTCAAATTTCGATTAATAAAGTCGGAACGGGTACAAGTAATTTAGAACGTATTAGCGTGTTAGCACCGGATATTTTAAAAGTAGATTTAACAAACTTAAGGCAAACCGCACTTTTACAATCTTATCAAGATATTTTATATTCTTTATCATTACTTGCTAGAAGAATTGGTGCAACATTGTTATATGAAGAAATAGATGCTTTTTACCAACTGCAATACGCTTGGAAAAATGGTGGTAGATACTATCAAGGGAATTATTTGAAAGAATGCTTACCAGATTTTATTGAAAAGAACGTTTTGAAAGAACGACTTGGTAATGAGTGTCATCAATTCATTCAACATGAGAAGAAGAAGTTACAAAAAATTTATAATTTAACAGAAATGTTACGTGACCGAATCGGTGATGTTTTAGCGAAACAGAAGAAGAATGAAGATATAAATGATTGGTTATTACAATTTAGCCAAAGTGTATCACAATGTAGTTTTCGCATATTTATTTGTAACGAAGATGGTTTTCAACAATCAGGAAACGTTATGAAAAAAGATGGGGAATGGATTGTGATGCCTGAGTATTATATGAAGAACTGGAGTTGGCGTCCGTATTTTCTAGAAAATATTATGAAAATGCGCTTTGAGAATAAGGCAAGACTTTCAGATTTATATGCTGATATTGAAACCGGTGAGATGGTACGAACATTTTCTTTCCCGATTGATGATGAAAACTTTTTATTTATAGATTTATCGTATGAATATTTATATGAAGAAGATGTTTTATTTTAATGCACGAAGAGATTCGTGCATTTTTTGTTTGTTTTTATCATAAATTGGTAATAGTGAAAATGGTGCTAAAAATGCTGTCTATCGTTGTAAAGATTTTACGAACGAAATCAGCCCTTTCTTTGCATAATCATTGTTACAATGAATACTACAAAGACAAGTTTTCTTAAAAGGAAGGTGAAAAAATGAGGAAATATGGAATATGGTTAGTTCTATTTGTATGCGTTGCCTTTCTAGTTGGTTATAGTGTTACAACTGTTTTAGGAAAAGAGGAAGTGAAAGTCGATCGGAAAGAAGTGTATACAACGATACAAAAGGGCTATGAAACCCAATTTTCACTTCGTGGGAAGCATTTGCCGATGAATAAGATGATAGAAACGTTATCACCGTATTTTACAGAGAATTTCCTTCAAGTATTTACAGATGAAAATAGTAGAAGTGATAAACAAAGTGGTGAATATTTACTTCCAGCAAAAGAAGCGCCATTTTCTTTTAATTCAGAAACGAAAATGTCATATGATGAAGAGCATAAAATTTTATATGTATATGAGCGGGCGAAAAGTGGACAATATCAAATTGTAACATTGCAAAGAGATCAAGGGAAATGGAAATTGGCTGGATATCATGAAAGCCAAGAACTTTTAAGTGAAATAAAAAGGTTACAACAGTTATAAAGTGAAACTTTCATTAGTAGGGGACATATCACGCTGAGTATTAATACGCCACAATTGGATGTTTACTTCCAAAAAATAGCGGGATAAGAATAGGAATAGGTCTTTACCTATTCCTATTCTAGATTGAGAAGTTGTTGTAATTTTTCAATTTGAAAACCAGCAACAACTTCTCCGTCAATTACAACCGTTGGAGTTGAATAAGAATCATAGTCATATAAAAGACGATTGCGTGCAGCGGCGTCTTTTTTTACGTCAAATTCTTCATATACAACGTTATTATGTTTTAAAAATTCTTTCACAATGACACATGGCGGACAATCAGGTTGTGTGTAAACCTCAATTTTTTTCATTGTAATTCCTCCTTTTTACTGTTTTTTATTATATTCTGCCAGTATAAAAATCGCAATAAAGAAGGGAAATGATATTTTTTCTGTTTTTTCCTTCGTATTTCGACAAATTTTTAGTTGAGTTTCTGGCCAATAACCTTTATCCTAGAGTGTGGAACATTTTTTCTGTTATGACGGATAGAATGAGTATAGCTGTAAAACCTATTGGTAGGAAGATCAGAGAAAGGAGAGATTTCATGTCTCTACTCCAAGGAATTTTAACTCGACTTGTTAGTCTACAAGAACAAGCTGAAAGCGGTGAAGTAGCACAACGCTATTTTGAAGTGAACGGTGAGCGCAAATGTAGCGTGAAATTTTTCGATAAAAGTGAAATGTATGAGTTAGAAGTGTATCAACAAGGTGAAAAACCTCAAGTGTATCAATTCGATAATATCGACATGGTTGCAATTGAGATTTACGATATCATTTCTTGATACATATAAAAAAGGTGTTGCCATACGGCAGCACCTTTTTTAGTTCTATTACTTTTTAGCATATATGTATAGGGAGTTTTCATTTTTCCTACAATGGTAATAAAGTGAAATTGTAATCAGTAGAGATTCTTATTTCCACACTGATATAGTAGCTATCACCAATTTGATGTTTACGGATAGTAAATAGGGAGAAAAACATAATGAGGAGGTGTGTTGTATGGAACGTTTACCAGTTGTCATTTGTCCTAATTGTCACAATGCTGCTGAGATTATTCATGTATTAACAGCTCAATCAAATCAAAATGTAATTTATACGTGCCAAGTTTGCCAGTATGTAATTCGGAATATTGAAACGAATAAAGGATAGGAAGTTATAATTTTTATTTTTGTCCCATACAATGAGAATACGAAAAGTCTGTCTAATTGAAAGGACGTGACTATGTGGCCGGTGAACATAAATTTTATAATGTTTCAGAGAGACATTTAAATTTTGATATGGTCTTTACCCGTATTTGTAATTTCATTGAAAAGGATCCACGAAATTTATATCGCTTATCCATTGGGACAGACTCACAAGCACATCAAAAGGATACGAGATTTATTACGGCAATTCATATTCATCGCGTTGGAAAAGGAGCCTGGGGATGTTTACACCATCAATCAGTAAAAGATAAGCCAGCAACTTTACGTGAGAAGATATATTTAGAAACGCAGTTTAGTCAAGAAATCGCCTGCTTATTTACTCCAAATCATATACAAGCAATATGGGATTTATTGCATCCATACGCTCAAGATGGGGCTGGATTTATAATGGAAATTCACTTAGATATCGGAAATGATGGTTTAACAAAAGAATTTATTCTAGATATGACAGCGAAAATTCAAGCGATGGGATTAACGGCAAAAATTAAGCCTGATGCTTATGCGGCGTTTAGTTATGCAAATCGATATACGAAATAAAAGCAATTTATATATATCTTTCACTAAAAACTGAATATTACATCTATTAAATAGGCTGAAAATTTTATATAATAGGAGTAACGATGCGAGTATAAGGAGAGGGGTATATGAAAAGGGAATTTGTTTTAACGGAAGAAGAGGAAAGTTTGTTACTAGATATTTTATTTCAGCAAAATTATGCGAGTGAAATTTTAGCTGTGGAACTTACGGATATTGAGAATGGTTTAAAAAAGACAGATGTGATGCAATATAAAAAAATCACAAGGTTATTTTACAGATTAAAAAATAAAGGGTATTAAGCGCTACCGGAATGGTAGTCTTTTTTTTGTGTTGTATGCTAAAATAGCTGTGTAATTTTGTTTTTTCCTGAAATAATGTAAGGACAAAATAATAATGTGAAAACGCTGTCATAAAATGTGAATAGAGCCGGTGATTAAAAGCAGGAAAAAGGGAAAATGGGGGATGTAATATGATTAGTATTCCAAAAGACGAGTTTCAACAAATTTTTGTGAAAGATTTAATGATTTCATCCGAAAAAGTAGCACACGTCCAAATAGGGAATGGTTTAGAGCATGCTTTACTCGTACTTGTGAAATCTGGATATTCGGCGATACCTGTTTTAGACCCGATGTACAAATTACATGGGTTAATTAGTACTGCTATGATTTTAGACGGTATGTTAGGGTTAGAACGCATTGAGTTTGAAAGACTTGACGAAATGAAGGTAGAACAGGTGATGAAGGAAGATATTCCGGTTCTTAAGTTAGAAGACTCTTTTGCAAAAGCATTAGAAATGACAATTGATCATCCTTTTATTTGCGCTGTCAATGAAGAGGGATATTTTGAGGGGATTTTAACACGTCGAGCGATTTTAAAATTGTTGAATAAAAAAGTAAGACAACATAATCGATAATGTGAGAAAAGTGACTTCATAGAAGCGGAGAAGTCACTTTTTTTCGTGCATATCAGTTGTGTATGTATTATATTTAAAAAGATAAAAAATATAAGAGTATGTAGTTAAATTAAGGATGAAAAGCTTATTGAGATAAGGTGTATGGAAGCTAAGGAAAGAGGGAGAAAGTTGCAAATTGATGATTTTCAAATGATGGTTGTGTTAGCACAGGAATCAAATATGAGAAAAGCGGCGGAACGTTTATTTGTTTCACAACCTGCGCTTAGTCAACGATTACAATCTATGGAGAAACAATGGGGCATGAAGTTTTTTATTCGTTCGCAAAAAGGATTGACAATTACACCTGAAGGGGAAAAAGTCGCAAATTATGCAAAAGAAATGCTACAAAAGGAAGAGGAAATTAAAAGTGAGTTAGCTATTTTTAGAACAGAAACTCACGGAACGTTAAAAATAGCTGTTGCATCAGTTATTGGTCAATATTGGCTTCCTCCTGTTTTGAAGAAGTTCGTGCATAAATATCCTTCTGTGAAAATATCACTGTTTACTGGCTGGAGTAGTGAAGTACAAAAGCAGTTTTATGAAGGAGACGTTCATGTTGCTATATTAAGGGGCACACAAGAATATAAAGGTCAGAAGCAACAATTATTTGAAGATGAACTTTATTTAGTGGATAAAGAAATAAAAGATATTTCGATGTTAAAAGAAACAAATAGACCTTTTATTCAATTTAAAAGTGATTCTACTTATTATGGACAAATACAAAATTGGTGGTATGGTTTATTTTCTAATCCACCTAAGAGAACAATTGTCGTTGATCAAATTGAGACTTGTAAACAACTCGTTTTAAATGGTATAGGTTATGCTCTTTTACCTTCTACTGTTTTAAAAGAAGTGCAGGAAAATATGTATAAGACACCTGTGCAATTAACGAGAGAAACATGGTTATTGACGAGTGAATCAGCTAGACAATTGAAGCAAGTGCAAGCATTTTTAGAAATTATAGAAGAAATTCAAATGGAAAAATAGGATTATTATCTTGCTACTCGCTCTATCGTTTGGTAGAGTAACATTATAAATGGATTTAGGAGGCAACAAGAATGAAAATGATGGACGCTAACGAAATTATTTCGTTTATTCAAAAAAGTGAAAAGAAAACTCCTGTAAAGGTATACATAAAAGGGGACTTAAAAGAAGTAACATTCCCTGAAACGGTACAAGCATTTGTAAATAAAAAGTCTGGTGTATTATTTGGAGAATGGTCTGAAATTAAGACAATTCTTGATGAAAATAACAAGAACATTGTTGATTACGTTGTTGAAAATGACCGTCGTAATTCTGCAATTCCAATGCTTGATTTAAAAGGTATTAAAGCTCGTATTGAGCCAGGCGCGATTATTCGTGACCACGTTGAAATCGGTGACAACGCTGTTATTATGATGAATGCAACAATTAATATCGGTGCTGTAATTGGTGAAGGTTCTATGATTGACATGAACGCAGTACTTGGTGGACGTGCAACTGTTGGTAAGAACTGTCACGTAGGTGCTGGTGCAGTACTTGCAGGTGTTATTGAGCCACCTTCAGCAAAACCAGTTATCGTTGAAGATGATGTTGTAATTGGTGCTAACGTAGTTGTGTTAGAGGGAGTTACAGTCGGTAAAGGTGCAGTTGTAGCAGCAGGAGCTGTTGTGACAGAAGATGTACCTCCATACACAGTTGTTGCGGGTACTCCAGCACGTGTAATTAAAGAGATTGATGAGAAGACAAAAGCAAAAACTGAAATTAAACAAGAGCTTCGTCAATTAAACCCAGAGAAATAAAATCAAAAAAAGCGTAAGGGCATAAACGGGCTCTTACGCTTTTTATAGATAGAGGTGCAAAAATGGCAGTAAGCAAATTCATTCAAATTCGTAGAGACTTACACAAAATACCGGAAATTGGATTTAAAGAGTGGAAAACACAACAGTATATTTTAGATTACATAGGAACGCTTTCGAATGAACATGTAGAAGTGAAAGTATGGGAAACGGGTGTCATTGTTAAAGTAAATGGAAAAAATCCAGAAAAAATTATCGGTTATCGCGCAGATATAGATGGTTTACCAATTACAGAAGAAACTGGATATGAATTTGCTTCTATTCATGAAGGAATGATGCATGCATGTGGACACGATGTACATACAACAATCGGTTTAGGCCTTCTAACAGCAGCTGTAACAGAAAGAATAGATGATGACCTTGTGTTTCTATTCCAGCCAGCTGAAGAAGGGCCAGGAGGGGCTCTTCCTATGTTAGAGAGCGAAGAGTTAAAAGAATGGAAGCCAAATGTAATTCTCGGCCTTCATATTGCACCTGAATACCCTGTAGGAACAATCGCCACAAAAGAGGGGCTATTATTTGCGAATACATCGGAGTTATATGTTGATTTAAAAGGGAAAGGTGGACATGCAGCCTACCCTCATACTGCCAATGATATGATTGTTGCAGCAAGTCATCTTGTTACACAACTGCAATCCGTTATTAGTCGTAATGTGAATCCTCTTGATAGTGCAGTAATTACAATCGGAAAAATAGCAGGTGGTACAGTTCAAAATATCATAGCAGAAAAGTCTCGGTTAGAAGGAACGATTCGAACGTTATCAGTGGAATCAATGAGTCGTGTGAAAAGTAGGATTGAGGCAATTGTTGCAGGTATAGAAGCTTCCTTCCAATGTGAAGCGGTGATTGACTATGGAGCGATGTATCATCAAGTATATAACCATGAAGCATTAACGAGAGAGTTTATGCAGTTCGTAAGTGAACAAACTGATATGAATGTCATTACATGTACTGAGGCGATGACAGGAGAAGATTTTGGTTATATGCTTCAAGAGATTCCTGGATTTATGTTTTGGCTTGGGGTAAATTCAGAATATGGTTTACACCACGCAAAATTAAAACCAGATGAAGAGGCGATCGAGAAAGCTATCGTATTTTTAGATCAATATGTGAAGTGGAAGGGAACTAGAAAGTGAACTGGCTTGCCAACTTTGCAACAATTTAAAGTGGGTACTTGTTAGCTCAAGAATGGAAAGGTCTTTCACATTTGTTTTGGATGCACAGCGTCATACAAATGGATAAAATAATGAGCAGTGGTTTTGAGCCACTGCTCATTATTCATTATCGCTTATTGAGAAGATGATAGTTAACTAGCTTATATATGTTTACATTTCGTGTAGAAAGTGTGTAAAATCAAGGTGAAACATAGAAAAAAGGGTGGGGAATTACGTGCAAATTAGCAGTGCGATATTGTGTTTCGTCTTATATGCGTATGTGATTATTGCGGCAGTTTATTTTGGGATAAGTTTTTATGCCTACCGTTTAGTAGATAATCACGAATATGACGAGACATATAAATGGGTGAAGAGATATTTATCACCTGTATTAGAAATTATGAATGGGTTTGTGCTCTTTTTATTTATTGGATTAATTGCTTTCTCAACGAGTTTAGTAGGGAATAAAACAACATTATTTGTACTAGGTATCATTATTTTTATGTTGTTAGGTATACGGATTGGTAACACCGTGTTTTGGAATGAAAGAAAAGTAGATGGTTGGACGGGAATGCTCATTCCATGTATGCTAGCTGCTATTGTGACGAATATAGAACATGAATATTACCAGTTACATTTTTGGCTCATTATTGTATTAACAATACTCTCCGTTTTGTATATAAGTACTGTTGTGCTAACATACATTGCAAATGAAAAAGGAGATGTAAAAGGTACGCGTTTCTTTAGAGGGCGTGCATTGTTATGGAGCGTGCCGACAATGGCGGTTATAGGAATTATTGCGATATTAGTAAATGGATATCAATTTACTAGTTGGCAACTGTTTTTGGAAAGTTGGTGGATTTTCATCATTTCGTTTATCGCTTTTTTAGGTGCAACGCATTATTTATTCCATCAACATCATTACATATTGGCATTGTTATTCGCATTTATCCAACTATTATTTGCTTTCTTCGGACAAGAAACGTTATTATTCGTTTTTGAAACATTTAGTTCATTTGGAAACATATTTGTATTTGGTATGTTAATTTTTAGTATCGCATTTTATTTACAACAGTATTTTTATATGCAAAAACAAAAATAAGAATGATATACGGGTTTTTGTAGCAAATCTAAAGTATGTTACAATAAAAATACTTAGTATTCGATATTATTGGAGGAATTCCTGTGGGTGAAAAAGAGAAAGAATTTGCTGTCATCGGGCTTGGACGTTTTGGTGGAAGTATTTGCCGAGAACTCGCTCAATTAGGTATGGAAGTAATGGCAATTGATTCGGATGAGGATAAAATTAATGAGTTTGCAAATATAGCTTCACATGCTGTAATTGCAGATTCAACAGATGAGATGGTATTAAAAAGTCTTGGTATTCGTAATTTTGATCATGTAGTCGTTGCTATTGGAGATAATTTAAATTCAAGTATTTTAACAACATTAATTTTGAAAGAGTTAGGTGTAAAAAATATTACTGTAAAAGCTCAAAATGATTACCATGAAAAAGTGTTAAGTAAAATAGGGGCAGATCACATTGTGCACCCAGAGCGTGATATGGGAAAAAGGATCGCTAATAATATTGCATCAAGTAATGTATTAGACTATCTTGAGCTTTCAGATGAGCATAGTATTGTAGAGATTATTGCAAATAAAAAAATTGATGGTCAGTCTTTAATCGAATTAGATATCCGTGCGAAGTTTGGATTGAATATTGTAGCAATTAAACGTGGTAAAGAAGTAATTGTATCTCCTCGAGCTACGGAAAATATTCAAGCGGGAGATATATTAATTGTAATTGGTCATGATGATGAAGTAGATCGTTTTAAACACTTTTTAAGATAAGAGAAAAGGACAATACCATGAAGGTATTGTCCTTTTTCTTATATTTCCATAATGATTGGTAAAATCATTGGACGACGTTTCGTTTTTTCATATAGGAATGGTGCTAATGTGTCTGTAATTTCATTTTTAATTTCAGACCATTGTGTTGTTTTGCGCTCCATTACTTTTTCTAAATGAGTTGTAATTAATGTTTGAGCATCATTAATTAAATCACTACTTTCGCGCATGTACACGAAACCACGTGAGATAATATCAGGTCCTGCTGCAACTTTAAACTCTTTCATATCAATACTTACAACTACAATTACAAGTCCTTCTTCAGAAAGAATACGACGATCGCGTAATACGATATTACCGATATCTCCAATACCATTTCCATCAATATAGACAGATCCAGATGGGATTTTACCAGCTACGCTTGCTTCATCTGAACGAAGAGCAAGAACATCTCCATTATCCATGATGAAACAATTTTCTTCTGGAATACCACAATCATTTGCTAACTTCATATGCATGCGTTGCATACGATATTCACCATGAATTGGCATGAAATATTTCGGCTTGATTAAGCGAAGCATTAGTTTTTGTTCTTCTTGGCCGCCATGTCCACTCGTATGAATGTTTGACAGTTTTCCGTGGATTACATCCGCACCAGCACGATACAACATGTTAATTGTACGGCTTACACTAATTGTATTACCAGGGATTGGTGAAGAAGAGAAAACAACTGTGTCGCCAGGAATGATTTGAATTTGACGATGCGTACCATTGGCAATACGTGAAAGTGCTGCCATTGGCTCACCTTGACTACCTGTACATAAAATAACAACTTTATTAGCTGGTAGGCGGTTTAGTTGAGCTGTATCTATGAATGTATCCTTCGGGCAGCGAATATAACCGAGGTTTTGTCCGATTTCAATCGCTGCTTCCATACTTCGGCCAAACACAGCCACTTTACGATTGTTTTCAACAGCCGCTTCAACAACTTGTTGCAAGCGATGGATATTTGATGCAAAGGTTGCAAAGATAATACGACCTTCTACTTTGCGGAAAATATCTTGAATACTATCACCAACACGGCGCTCAGACATTGTAAAGTTTGGAACTTCACTGTTTGTACTGTCAGATAAGAGACAAAGTACACCGTCTTTTCCGATTTCAGCCATTTTTGTTAAGTCCGCTGGTTCACCAACTGGTGTGAAATCAAATTTGAAATCTCCAGTATGAACAACTTGTCCTTGAGGTGTTTTCACAACAACTCCGTATGAATCTGGAATACTGTGAGTTGTACGGAAGAAGGAAACAGATGTCTTTTTAAATTTAATAACATCATCTTCTTGAATTTCATAAAGTTTTGCTTTACGAAGTAATCCGTGCTCTTCTAATTTGTTTTTGATTAGTGCAATTGCTAATTTTCCGCCATAAATCGGGATGTTTACTTGACGTAATAAGTAAGGAATTCCACCGATATGATCTTCGTGACCATGTGTAATGAATAATCCTTTAATTTTATCTTCGTTTCGCACAAAATAAGTGTAATCTGGTATTACATAATCGATTCCGAGGAGTTCGTCTTCTGGAAATTTAATTCCAGCATCAATAATAATAATTTCATCTTGAAATTGAACAGCATATGTATTTTTACCGATTTCACCAAGTCCACCTAAAGCAAAAACGGCTGCTTGATCATTCTTTAGAAATTTCATATGACTATACGATTTCCGCTAATGTTAAATCAGCGTTTTCTTTTTCATATTCAAGATGATTGCCAGTAACAGACTGAACGAACTCGATATTATATGCGAACTTATTTAATTTCTTACGAACATCCTTTTCAGACGTAGCCTCTAAATATAAAACTTTTGTATTTTCACGTACTGGAACCTCAGTCATTTTGTCTTGATAAAATACTTTAAAAATCATTTGGAAAACCTCTCCTTGTCTATGTTTTGCATTATCTGTTACTTATTATAAAGCAAACAGTCACGATTTTCATGTTTTTTCGAATGAGAATGAAGAAAAAGCCCGAAATGGGCACAATTTAAGCGATTGTCTTTTTACGGACTAGATCTTTTAAATAACGCTTGAGCTTTTTCTTCAGCTTCTTCAGCATGATTACTCCTTCCTTTCCTTATTTAAAACATGCATAGTACTAGTGAAAACGCCGTCTCTGATATAAGAAAGAAGACAAAAGTGAATGTTGAATCTTGTCTTTTCTCATACAGGGAAAGTTATTCTATAGTAACGATTAGTAGCCGTTAGTTATAGGTATAGTATGAGAAAGAATAGAAAAGAAAATTCATACGAACAAGTATCCACATTTTTTACTAATATATATATGCAGGTTTCATAAATAAGGTCAGAAAGTGAACGCTTTCTTCACAGATGTTTAATATGTTATACTTTTTTTTAGAATTTGAAAAGCGATAATCAAAATAGGAATATAGAGTAAAAGAAAGGATTTTGACAAATGAATGATAAAATTGTCTTTTTTGATATTGATGGGACATTATTAGATTATGATAAGAAGATACCTCAATCTACAAGAGATGCAGTAAGACAGTTACAAGAAAAAGGTGTGCATGTAGCAATTGCGACAGGGCGTGCGCCATTTATGTTTGAAGATATTCGTAAGGAACTTAATATCCATAATTATGTTAGTTTTAATGGACAGTACGTTGTATTTGAAGGCGAAGTAGTATTTAATAACCCATTACATCCAGCTGCTCTACATAAGTTTACTCAGTTTGCAAATCAAGAAGGGTATCCACTTGTATATCTTGATCATCAAGAAATGAGGGCGTCAGTAGAATATCATGATTATGTGAAAGAAGGTTTTGGAAGCTTGAATTTTGAGCATCCGGCATATGAACCTGATTTTTATGAGGAACGTAATATTTATCAAACGCTTCTTTTCTGTGAAGTGAATGAAGAGGAGAAGTTTATTAATCAGTACCCAGACTTTCATTTTATTCGTTGGCATGCGTATTCAATGGATATTATTCCAAATGGTGGTTCGAAGGCAAAAGGGATTGAGAAATTCATTGAAAAATTAGGATTTAACCGTGAACAAGTGTATGCATTTGGAGATGGCTTAAATGATTTAGAAATGATCGAAGCGGTTGGGACAGGTATTGTGATGGGGAATGGTCATGAAGACTTGAAAAAACTTGCAAATCATGTGACAAAGGATGTTACTGAAGACGGCATATACCATGGATTAAAATGGGCTGGATTGCTATAAGTGAATATGGAACCCATTTCATATAAAAAAAGGCGGAAGATTAACTCCCGCCTTTTTTTATTATCGCTCTAGAGGCTTTGAATTGTCAGGAGCAGCAAATGGATTTTCTTTATTAATGTGGTCATAGAACATAACACCATTTAAATGGTCAATTTCATGCTGAAATACAATTGCTGGTAAACCTTTTAAACGTAATTTTACTTCTTCACCGTTAATAGATGTTGCTTTCACTGTAATCCTTGTGTAACGAGGGACATAACCAGGTACTTCGCGGTCTACTGATAGACAGCCTTCACCACTTTGTAAATATGTACGTTCAACAGAATGACTAATGATTTTTGGATTGAATAATGCATGACTATATAACGTACCGTCCGTATCAGTTACATGAACCGCAATCATCTTCTTTGAAATACCGATTTGCGGAGCCGCTAATCCAATTCCAGGACGTAAACTATATTTTTCAGCCATTTCAGGATCTTGGCTATTTATTACAAATTCAATCATTTCTTGAAGTGTATTTGTATCTTCTTCGCTCGCTGGTATTACTACCTCTTCTGCAACGTTTCGCAAAATAGGAACTCCTTCGCGAATGACATCTTTCATTGTAAGCATATGTAATCTCTCCTTTCCCCTTTAGTCTACCAAAGGAGATGAAAAAAGTCATCGACAAGTAGGGAAAGCGTTCTACTATAGAATATGTATGTAAGAAAAAGAAAAGACGGCAGAGCCGTCTGTTTCTTTCCATAGTTGTTTCGTTTTACATTAGCGAATGCAAGCAGCACCAACGATAATTAAAAGAATAAACAACACAACGATTAAGGCGAAGCCGCGTCCAGACCCGCCACAAGAACCGCCATAACCGTAGGAAGGGGTTGAACAAGTTGGATAGCAATATGAGTATCCGTACATGAGATGACCTCCTTTATCATTTCCCGCTAATACTGCGGTTACTATAATGTATGGAGGGAAGAGTAGAAATGTATGGGTAATTACCTATAAAAGGAAGAAGAGTTTGTATATTTTTGTTAAGAAGAGAGAAAAACTAAAGAGAATTAAATCGTTTACATATTATTCTAAGAGAAAAAACAAGTTAAAAAGGGAATAATATAACAGCGGGTTAATGCTTACTAATACAGATGTGAAAAATAAAAACACGTTTGTGTAGAAGAGACCTGCAGATTATTTATAAAAAAACGTATTCAAAGTAATTGACATCGTAATTAGAATAGTTGTAAACTAAAAAACGTGATCAAGATTGTATTAATATGTTTCTGAAAAAACATTAGTACAGATTGTTAGGTACACAAAATTATTCTCAACCGACAAATAAATTTGTTGGTTTACATTGTTGCGTTTTCAGTCTAGCCAATAGATAGTGAAAGCGTTTCAGAATATGGTTCAAGAGAGGAAGAGGTGAACGGAATGGGTACTAAAACAAAAAAGACCCTATTTAATGTTGATGAGCAAATGAAAGCTATCGCAGCTCAATTTGAGACATTACAAATTTTAAATGAAAAAGGCGAAGTTGTGAATGAAGCAGCTATGCCTGAATTATCTGATGATCAATTAAAAGAATTAATGCGCCGTATGGTGTATACTCGCGTACTAGATCAACGTTCTATTTCTTTAAACCGTCAAGGACGTTTAGGTTTCTACGCACCAACAGCTGGACAAGAGGCTTCTCAATTAGCAAGTCATTTCGCACTTGAAGCAGAAGATTTCATCTTACCAGGATATCGTGATGTGCCACAATTAGTATGGCACGGTTTACCATTATACCAAGCATTCTTATTCTCTCGTGGACATTTCATGGGTAACCAAATGCCTGAGAATGTAAATGCACTTGCTCCACAAATCATCATCGGTGCGCAAATCATCCAAACTGCTGGTGTTGCGTTAGGTATGAAATTACGTGGCAAAAAATCTGTTGCAATTACTTACACTGGTGACGGTGGTGCTTCACAAGGTGACTTCTACGAAGGTATGAACTTTGCGGGTGCATTCAAAGCTCCAGCAATCTTCGTTGTACAAAACAACCGTTATGCAATCTCTACTCCAGTAGAAAAGCAATCTGCAGCTAAAACTGTAGCACAAAAAGCAGTAGCAGCAGGTATTTACGGAATTCAAGTAGACGGTATGGATCCATTAGCTGTATACGCAGCAACTGCTTTCGCTCGTGAGCGTGCAGTAAACGGTGAAGGCCCTACTTTAATCGAGACTTTAACATTCCGTTACGGTCCACATACAATGGCTGGTGATGACCCAACTCGTTACCGTACAAAAGATATCGAGAACGAATGGGAACAAAAAGATCCAATCGTACGCTTCCGTGCATTCTTAGAAAACAAAGGCCTATGGTCTCAAGAAGTTGAAGAGAAAGTAATCGAAGAAGCAAAAGAAGATATCAAACAAGCAATTGCTAAGGCTGACCAAGCTCCAAAACAAAAAGTTACTGATTTAATGGAAATCATGTACGAAAAAATGCCTTACAACTTAGCTGAACAATATGAAATTTACAAAGAAAAGGAGTCGAAGTAAGCCATGGCTCAAATGACAATGATTCAAGCAATCACTGATGCTTTACGCGTTGAAATGAAAAATGACCCTAACGTACTTGTGTTTGGTGAAGACGTTGGTGTAAACGGCGGTGTATTCCGTGCTACTGAAGGTTTACAAGCTGAATTCGGTGAAGATCGTGTAATGGATACTCCACTTGCAGAGTCTGGTATTGGTGGACTTGCAGTTGGACTTGCACTAGAAGGATTCCGTCCAGTTCCAGAAATCCAATTCTTCGGTTTCGTATATGAAGTAATGGATTCAATTTCTGGTCAATTAGCTCGTATGCGTTACCGTTCTGGTGGACGTTGGACTGCTCCAGTAACAGTTCGTTCTCCATTCGGTGGCGGTGTTCATACTCCTGAACTACATGCTGATAGCTTAGAAGGATTAGTGGCTCAACAACCTGGTCTAAAAGTTGTTATTCCATCTACTCCATACGATGCAAAAGGTCTTTTAATCTCTGCGATTCGTGACAACGATCCAGTTATCTACTTAGAGCATATGAAATTGTACCGTTCATTCCGTCAAGATGTACCAGAAGGCGAATACACAATTGATTTAGGTAAAGCTGATATCAAACGTGAAGGTACAGATGTATCTGTTATCGCTTACGGTGCTATGGTTCACGCTGCATTAAAAGCTGCTGAAGAACTTGAAAAAGAAGGTATCTCTTTAGAGGTTGTTGACTTACGTACAGTTCAACCATTAGATATCGAAACAATCATCGCTTCTGTTGAAAAAACAGGCCGCGTAGTTGTAGTTCAAGAAGCACAAAAACAAGCTGGTATTGCGGCTAACGTTGTAGCGGAAATTAACGACCGTGCAATCTTAAACTTAGAAGCTCCAGTTGTACGTGTTGCAGCTGCTGATACAGTATTCCCATTCTCTCAAGCTGAGAGCGTATGGTTACCAAACCATAAAGATATTGTTGAAGCTGTTAACAAAGTAATGAACTTCTAATTTTTAGCTTTTCATGTGCAAAAGAAATCAGCACATGCTGGTTTCTTTTGTACATATTCTATAATAATGAAATGAATCAGGGGGCTGAATTCCGTGGCATTTGAATTTAAACTACCAGATATCGGTGAAGGTATCCACGAAGGTGAAATCGTAAAATGGTTTATTAAACCAGGCGATGAAGTAAACGAAGACGATGTACTTCTTGAAGTACAAAATGATAAAGCAGTAGTAGAAATCCCTTCTCCAGTTAAAGGTAAAGTACTTGAAGTACTTGTAGAAGAAGGAACAGTTGCAATCGTAGGAGATACATTAATTAAATTTGATGCTCCTGGATACGAAAACCTTAAATTTAAAGGTGACGATCATGATGCAGCTCCAAAAGCTGAAGAAGCAGCAGTAGAAGCTCCAGCAGCGGAAGCTACTCCAGCAGCAACTGCAGAAGTGGTAAATGAGCGCGTAATCGCTATGCCATCTGTTCGTAAATATGCTCGTGAAAACGGCGTAGACATTCATAAAGTAGCTGGTTCTGGTAAGAACGGCCGTATCGTAAAAGCTGACATCGATGCATTTGCAAATGGTGGACAAGCAGTAGCAGCAACTGAGGCTCCAGCAGCAGTAGAAGCTACTCCAGCAGCAGCGAAAGAAGAAGCACCAAAAGCACAACCAATCCCAGCTGGTGAATATCCAGAAACTCGTGAGAAAATGAGTGGTATCCGTAAAGCGATTGCAAAAGCAATGGTTAACTCTAAGCACACAGCTCCTCACGTAACATTAATGGATGAAGTTGATGTAACTGAGCTTGTTGCTCACCGTAAGAAGTTCAAAGCTGTTGCAGCTGACAAAGGTATTAAATTAACTTACCTTCCATACGTTGTTAAAGCTTTAACATCTGCATTACGTGAATTCCCAATGTTGAATACTGCTTTAGACGATGCTTCTCAAGAAATCGTTCATAAACATTACTTCAACATCGGTATCGCAGCTGATACAGACAAAGGTCTATTAGTACCAGTTGTTAAAGATACAGATCGTAAATCAATCTTCACTATTTCTAACGAGATCAATGATCTTGCTGGTAAAGCACGTGAAGGTCGTTTAGCTCCGGCTGAAATGAAAGGTGCTTCTTGCACAATTACAAACATTGGTTCTGCAGGTGGACAATGGTTCACTCCAGTTATCAACCACCCAGAAGTAGCAATTCTTGGTATCGGCCGTATCGCTGAGAAGCCAGTTGTGAAAAACGGTGAGATCGTTGCAGCTCCAGTATTAGCATTATCTCTAAGCTTTGACCATCGTTTAATTGACGGCGCAACTGCTCAAAAAGCATTAAACCAAATTAAACGTCTATTGAATGACCCACAATTATTAGTAATGGAGGCGTAATAACAATGGTAGTAGGAGATTTCCCAATTGAATTAGATACAGTCGTTGTTGGTGCAGGTCCTGGTGGATACGTTGCGGCAATTCGTGCAGCACAATTAGGTCAAAAGGTAGCAATTATTGAAAAAGCTAACCTTGGTGGCGTATGCTTAAACGTTGGATGTATTCCTTCAAAAGCGTTAATCAATGCAGGTCATCGTTATGAGAATGCAATGCATTCTGATGACATGGGTATCACTGCAGAGAACGTAAAAGTTGACTTTACAAAAGTTCAAGAATGGAAAAACGGCGTAGTTAAGAAATTAACTGGCGGTGTTGAAGGCCTTCTTAAAGGTAATAAAGTTGAAATCATTCGCGGTGAAGCTTACTTCGTAGATGCTAACACATTACGCGTAATGACTGAAGATGCAGCTCAAACTTACACGTTTAAAAATGCTGTTCTTGCAACTGGTTCTACACCAATCGAAATTCCTGGATTCAAATACTCTAAACGTGTTATCAACTCTACAGGCGCTTTAAGCTTACCTGAAATTCCTAAAAAACTTGTTGTAATCGGCGGCGGTTACATCGGTATGGAATTAGGTACTGCATATGCTAACTTCGGTACAGAAGTTACTGTAGTAGAAGCTGGCGACGAAATCTTAGCTGGTTTCGAAAAAGCTATGAGCTCTGTTGTTAAACGTGCTCTTCAAAAGAAAGGTAACGTAAATATCCATACAAAAGCTATGGCTAAAGGCGTTGAAGAAACAGAAACTGGCGTAAAAGTTAGCTTCGAAGTTAAAGGTGAAATCCAAACTGTAGAAGCAGATTACGTATTAGTAACTGTAGGTCGTCGTCCAAACACTCAAGAAATCGGTCTTGAGCAAGTTGGAGTTAAAATGACTGACCGCGGCATCATCGAAATCGATGAGCAATGTCGTACAAACGTACCAAACATCTATGCAATCGGTGATATCGTTCCTGGACCACCATTAGCTCACAAAGCTTCTTACGAAGGTAAAGTAGCTGTTGAAGCAATTAGTGGCCATGCATCAGCAATCGATTACATCGGAATTCCTGCAGTATGCTTCACTGATCCAGAATTAGCATCTGTTGGTTACACTAAGAAACAAGCTGAAGAAGCAGGAATGACAGTAGCTGTATCTAAGTTCCCATTCGCTGCAAACGGTCGTGCGTTATCATTAAACAGCACTGACGGTTTCCTACAACTTGTAACACGTAAAGAAGATGGTCTTCTTGTAGGTGCTCAAGTTGCAGGTGCAGGCGCTTCTGATATTATTTCTGAGATTGGTTTAGCTATCGAAGCAGGAATGACTGCAGAAGATATCGCTCAAACAATCCATGCTCACCCAACATTAGGTGAAATCACAATGGAAGCAGCTGAAGTTGCTCTTGGAATGCCAATTCACATTGTAAAATAATTTAAGTAATGAAAATAGCCCATCTCTTATTTAAAGAGATGGGCTATTTTTTATTTTAATAAAAATGGCTTGCAAGGTCTTTATATGTAGTTGTCGAATGAATATATAATACTTTAATTGAATGATTAGAACATATATTAATTCAAAAGCCACATATGCTTTCGTATAATATGTAATTGATTCAAACATAATCCCATATATTAATAAAATAGAGCATGTCAAAGGAGAAGGTTCCATGAGAAGATTACATGTTATATTTTATCATTTTTTATTATGGAGTGGTTTTTCCGTTGTACTATCATTGTCAAATGGTGATAAGTTGCATTATAAAGTAATTCTATTTTTTGTGTTTCTTTATTTAGCATATGTGATCGCATATTTTGTATTGCAAATTAGAAAGCAGGCATTATTCCTTACGTGTTCAAATTGCATACTATTCTTAATCATATTTTCCATTTTTTAAATTAACGTTTATAGAAATACATTGTTCTTCCATTAAATAATTGTAACTCTCCTTCTAATTTCTTCGCTAGAAAACGGCAAAATTCATTTGCTTTTCCTTTATCACCAAATGTTGCATTAGGTGGTAAAGAAATCTGAATAAAAGATTGTTCCTTTTCTATACCGATACCAACATAAATGGAGTCATATCGATCGTGAGTAGATTGTAGTTTTAATGTTGTTGCTGATGTATCTAAAATTTCATAAGGAAAAGCGGTATTTGTATAAGCGTAATTAATTTGAACACCAGTTTTGGAAGTAACTGTTTGATAGTAATGAAAAAGTTGTTTTATATCATCTATTGAAACAGATTGTTGATTGGATTTAGGTACAAGCGTAATAAAGGCATGTTGCATATAAGTTCCCCCTAACTTAGTAGAATACTATTATTCTACCTCCTACTGAATTTTTTGACAATTAAAAGGAGTATTACTTTTTTTGTTTAATATACTAAATAAAAGGTGATGGAGAAAGGTGGAAATCGATGTTTGAAAAATTGTATGATGAGCATGAAAGTGTGAAGGTACGATTTTTAGGGTTTATGACACATGATACTCGTTATGATTTTGGTGTTATTTATACAAATATGTTTTTTGGAAAGCCACTCATTGTTTGCATGCAAACAGGAAGGTCTACTTTGCTTGGACGAGATGATGTAGAGAATGTTCAACATATACAGGAAATTTTCAAATTGGGATCAGAAAAAGAAGCGGCAGAGTTAGCTCAGTTCTTCAAATTTTTAGTCCCATCTACTTCTTTACATGCCGAATATGAAGAATAATTAATGTGAAACAGTCGTACTTATAAATATGGCTGTTTTTTCGTTTGAATAACGCATACTAATTTAAATTTAAAATATTTAATGTGTTATACTAAAAACCTATTGACGTAAAAAGTATAACATATTAAAATAAAGACAGAAAGTTAAGCGGTTACAAAAGTTTTTGGGATTATAAACTTAGGGGGAAATGAAAAATGGGAACGATCGTATGTCAAGATTGTGAAGGTACAATTGCACACTTCGAGGATGAAAAAGTAACGGTACTTTACGGGAAATGTGGATCTTGCGGATGTGATCACACAGAGCATACAAAAGCCCAATAATTGATAGGAAATGGACAGCTAAAAGTTTTTAGGACCATAAACTTAGGGGGAAATGAAAAATGGGAACAATCGTATGCCAAGTATGTGAAGGAACAATCGGACATTTTGAAGATGAAAAAACGACAGTGCTTTACGGGAAATGCGGTACAAATTGTGATTGTGCTAATAAAGATAAGGCGAAAGCTTAATTATAAATAAGAAAATTATTATTAAAACTCAGGGGGAAATAAAAATGGGAACAATCGTATGCCAAGTATGTGAAGGAACAATCGGACATTTTGAAGATGAAAAATCAACAGTACTTTACGGAAAATGTGGATCTCATTGCGAGTGTGACCATAAAGAACATGCAAAAGCTTAAATAAGAAAAAGCGCCTACATATGTAGGCGCTTTTTTTAATAAATTGTAGTTGTATTGCCAACTGTTGCAACGATTGCATCATCTCTAATTGGAATAAACCCTATGGATGTCTGTGGAGTTTTAGGAGAAGCGTAGTGGCTCATGAGACGGCTATCAATACGGGTAATAGTATCGGTCAAAAAAGCTGAAATAAAAGCGTAAGGGACTCGTCGTTCATTTAACGAGTATATAATTTCCTCTTTTGTTTTTACACCTACGCCATGTCCGTAAAAAAAGAAATTTCCTAGGTAGATTGTATTTTCTCCTTGCCACTCAATTGTAGCTGGATTCACTTGTGGATTTTTAAAATAAACGAGATCACCTGGTACAAGATCGCCACCCGTTTTTGTTATGAGCTTTAAATCTTGATCGTAGTCCCACGTATAAAGTAAAAGGTTTGCAAAGAGGCGGTTGAAAGTTTCTTCTTCATATAATGATAGTAAAGCTTTGTAAAAAATAATAATCATCGCGGTGGCACATTCAGTTCCATATAGTTTTCCGTTTTTGAAAATATCTTGTATGGCAATGGAAGGGGGTATGTTTGGAAGGAGCTCGAATCCTCCAAGTGACGTTCTTTTCCAATACTGAGGGTTGCAAAAGGATTGTTGAAATGTGCGAAACTGAAATCCACTTTGAAAAAGTTCTAATGCAGAAGTAATAATATTAACGCGCAAGTTTAAATCAAAGCTGAGTTCATCAGATGTTCGGAAGGAATAGATTTCTTGATTTCCTGCCATTATAGATAAAATTTGTTGTTTCTCAGCTGCAAATGGCTCATATTCATTTGTGATATAAGGATGTACAATAGAACGGCCTATTACAATCATAATAGTATCCCCACCTATACGTTACATTACATAATATCGTATGAGAAAAGGAAAAAAGGGTGAAAGAAAAGCCTATCAACTGATAGGCTTGTACTCTTTAATCACACGTAATGTTTGTAATGTCATATCTTCAGGACCTTGTACAGGTAAACCTGCTTCTAAGTTTTTACGAATATACTCTAAGTTATCTTGTGTAATAATTTCCCCCGGAGTAAAGATTGGAATCCCTGGCGGATAAACCATAACGAAATCAGCTATAATACGACCGGCTGCATTTTCAAATGGAATGACTTCTGTTTCCGAATAAAAAGCGTCCCGAGGAGAAAGTGCTAGCACTGGTATTTCTGGAATTTCTACTTGTATTTGAACACCTTTATCAGCTTTATTTCTAAATGTTGCTGCTAAATCTTGTAATGCTGCAATAAGTGTATTCGTCTCACTTTCTGTATCCCCGAAAGTGACAAGACATAGTATGTTGTATAAATCTGAGAGTTCTACTTCGATATTATATTGCTCTCTCAGCCATACTTCAGCCTGATGGCCTGTAATACCTAAATCTTTTACAGATACAATTATCTTTGTAGGATCATAGTTAAAAGTAGCATCCGTACCTAGCATTTCTTTCCCAGGACAGTAAAGATGCTCAATATCATTTATAGCATCACGAACTTGTGTTGCTAATTGTATTGTTTGTTCTATGAGTGCAGTTCCTTCTGTAGCAAGACGTTTTCTAGCAACATCAAGAGATGCTAATAAGATGTAAGAAGTTGATGTAGTCGTAAGCATGCTAATAATAGATTGAACATGTTTTACGTTCACAAGGCCTTCTTTCACATTAAGAATAGAACTTTGCGTTAAAGATCCTCCTAATTTGTGAACACTTGTTGCTGCCATATCAGCTCCGGCTTGCATCGCTGACATCGGCAATTCATCGTGAAAATGAATATGAACACCATGAGCTTCATCAACGAGTACAGGGATATCATAAGAATGTGCTAATTGTACAATCTGTTCTAAATCCGCAGCAAAGCCAAAGTATGTTGGGTTAATAACAAGTAAGCCTTTCGCATCTGAGTGCTCTTCAAGCGCCTTTTTGACAGATTGAATTGTAATTCCATGTGAAATACCGAGTTTTGGATCGATCTCAGGATGCATAAAAATCGGTTTTGCACCTGAGAAGATAATAGCTGACATTACTGATTTATGCACGTTTCGTGGTACTAGAATTTTGTCACCAGGACCGCAAACGCTCATCACCATTGTCATAATAGCGCCGCTTGTACCTTGAATGGAAAAAAAAGTATGGTCTGCACCGAATGCAGCGGCTGCTAAATCTTGTGCTTCTTTAATCATACCTTTTGGATGATGTAAATCATCGAGCGGCGCAATATTAATTAAATCAATTGCTAATGCATTATGCCCAATAAATTCGCGAAATGTAGGATCCATGCCTTGTCCTTTTTTATGACCAGGAATATGGAATTGAATTGGATTTCGCTTACTGTGCTCAACTAAAGCGGTAAACAATGGTGTTTCGTATTGGGACAATCTATACACCCCTTCTTCTTCTTAATATTTAGTATAATTTGTTTTATATAATCCTGTACTAAAAAAGTTAAGACCTTGTTAGTATGAGACTTGTTTTTCTGCCATTCACAAAAGTGTTTTTGAGATGGTAGGTTCACTTTATTTTTTATAAAACAAAAGCATTATATCACCAATAATTATAGATGTATAGAAAAAAATATTTTGACAGTGGATAAGTTAAATAGTTATTCCGAACTTACGTACAGAGGAAGAGAATTCCATCATAAAGAATAAATAGTGTATAATGCAAAGTGGCTATAGTGAAGAATAAAAAATCCCTTTAAGATAGCATATTGAAAATAAGAAGAAATGATGAATGAGGTGCAAAATGGAATATCAATATCCGTTAGATTATGATTGGTCAAATGAGGAAATGGTTGCAATTGTGAAGTTTTATGAAGCGATTGAGAAAGCATATGAAAAAGGAATTACAAGGGAAGAATTAATGGGATTATATCGTCGTTTTAAGGAGATTGTTCCATCGAAAGCAGAAGAAAAGAAAATTGATAAGGAATTTCAAGAAGTAAGTGGGTATTCTATATACCGTGCGATTCAAAGGGCGAAAGAAACTGAAGAACAAAAGCTTGTGAAAATATAAAAAATATTTTGAAAAATAAAAACTGAAGTGATATAATGTGATAACAACTAAAAACGGACAATATTAATTGTCCGTTTTCTACTATCGATTACAAAGCGCATATAAAGGAAGGAGTGATTGCATCGTAGATTCAATCTTAGCAAGGAATTGTTCGTTGGTCATTGCTGAAAACTCCTCTGGTGATATATGGATACCAACTAATAATTCTGCTTTTTTCACAGTAGCTAGACGTTCAATCATCTTTTGTAAGTCTTCTGTTCCAAGTGTTTTATGTGATTTTACACTTGGTTTAGTATGGTCAATGGACCAAACGAAGTCATTTGGAATATTTGTTTTTAAATCATTTAAATGTTCTAAGAAGGCGTGAGCCGTCTCCACTTTTTGTGGACACTCATAGATTAAACCAAAGTATATGAAGGCATGAGTACCCCATAATCCAATTTGGAAATGTGGCAGCATTTTATATCCTCGTTTATTTGTTGAAAAAGCAACCCAAGTATCGTTTGGTGGATTGACTTTACGACGTGCATGTTTTGCGACATGATAAAAAAAGTTCTCATCAGTTTGTTTTGATAAATATGCTGCAAACTGTTCCCCTAAAGCTTCTAGCTTAGGATGAATGTTCGTTTTAATTGCACTCATTCGTTCTTCGAGACCATCAACTGTAAAGACCTCAAAATCAGTTGATTTGAATGTTTGTAGTGTCATGATTGTTCCTCCAACTCCTATTTTGCTTTTATTTTAGCATAGCTTGTACTATTCATAAAAAAAACAGCACAAAAAAATTTAAATAAAAAAATATAATTTTGTTGCATAGATGATTTATCCAACATAGTATAGTATAAAACAAAAAATCAGAAAATTTAATCAATTCTAGTCCGAGGGCAGACGAATATTGGGAGGAGGCAAATAATATGAGACAGGTGATTAATGCGTTAAAGAGAACAGATGCTGAAAAGAGAATTCCGGTGCTACGTTTGGAGCTAGATTATGAATTAGCAACTTTATATGATGCGATGATGGAAGATGATAAACAGAAAAAAGAAGAGTGTGTACAAAAGTTAGAAGTGTTAAGACTTGAAATGATTCGTTTAGAAGCGTAATAATAGTATATGTATAAAAAATTAGTTGGTGCGAACCTTATAAAGGGTTCGTTTTTTCTGTGAACAGTATAGATCGGAGTGTTTAAACATGCAAGAAGTATGGAAAGACATCGATGCACACGCCAAACAGTGGATTCGAGATGCGGGAGAGCGTTTAATGGCATCAATGAAAAAAGCACTTATTATAGAAACGAAATCCAATGCAGCTGATTTAGTAACAAATATGGACCGAGAAATAGAACAGTTTTTAATGGGGAAAATTAAAGAGACATTCCCGAATCATAATATTTTAGGGGAAGAAGGCTATGGAGATGAGGTAACTTCTTCTGATGGGGTTGTTTGGTTAATTGATCCAATTGATGGCACGATGAACTTTGTTCATCAAAAGAGAAATTTTGCAATTTCAATTGGAATTTATGAGAACGGTATCGGAAAAATTGGACTTATTTATGATCCAGTTCATGATGAATTATATCATGCGCTAAAAGGGACTGGAGCTTTTTGCAATGAAGTACCAATACCTTTATTAGAAAAAGGGACTGTAGAGCAAGGGATTGTAGCTTTAAATGCGATATGGCTTACCGACAATCCATTACTCAATATGGAGAGTATGATGGCACTTGTTAAGAAAGCAAGGGGCACAAGATCATATGGCTGTGCCGCATTAGAGATGGTATATGTTGCAACAGGGAGAATAGATGCATATGTAACGCCGAGATTATCACCATGGGATTTTGGTGGGGGACAGATAATAGTGGAGGAAGTTGGAGGCAAGGTGACAACATTCTCTGGAGCAACGCTTTCTATTATAGAGAAGAGCAGCGTATTAGTTGCGAAACCAGGGGTGTATGAAGAGGTGTTATCGTTTATATCGGAGTAACAAAAAAAGTAAGAGGCTGTATACACGCTTCTTACTTTTTGACGTTATTGCGATTTACGCATTTTTCTTTTTGTTACAAAACCGTATCCAACTGTAACAAATGTGCCGATAATGCAAATAATAACACCGATTGGACTATTTTCAGCAACCATAATGCCGATACCGATTAAGAAGATAACACCGATAATTGCAGTTAATAAAAAGCGATATTGAATGTGTTCCATTTCTTCACCCTCCAATCTCATTTTACTTTCACAAAAGTAAGAATACAACTATATTTTCATTCTTGATTTTATTTTAATTGCTATTGTATCCCCTTCGCTCTTATAATAGAGAAGGATTAAAAAGACATTAGGAGTTGGACATGTTGAAAAAACGACAAGATTTACGTAATATAGCAATTATTGCCCACGTTGACCATGGTAAAACAACACTTGTTGACCAGTTATTACGTCAAGCGGGGACTTTCCGTGCGAACGAACACGTTGAAGAGCGCGCAATGGATTCAAATGATCTAGAAAGAGAACGCGGTATTACAATTTTAGCAAAAAATACAGCGATTCACTATGAAGATAAAAGAATTAACATTTTAGATACACCAGGTCACGCTGACTTCGGTGGAGAAGTAGAACGTATCATGAAAATGGTTGATGGTGTTTTACTTGTTGTTGATGCATATGAAGGTTGTATGCCACAAACACGATTTGTTTTAAAGAAAGCTCTTGAGCAAAACTTAACTCCAATCGTAGTTGTAAACAAAATTGACCGTGACTTCGCTCGTCCTGATGAAGTAGTTGATGAAGTAATCGATTTATTCATCGAACTTGGTGCAAACGAAGATCAATTAGAGTTCCCAGTTGTATTTGCATCAGCAATGAACGGAACAGCAAGCCTAGATTCAAACCCAGCAAATCAAGAAGAGAATATGAAATCATTATTTGATACAATTATTGAACATATTCCAGCGCCAATCGATAACAGCGAAGAGCCACTTCAATTCCAAGTAGCACTTCTTGATTACAATGACTATGTTGGACGTATTGGGGTTGGCCGTGTATTCCGCGGTACAATGAAAGTAGGACAACAAGTTGCTTTAATGAAAGTTGACGGAAGTGTAAAACAATTCCGTGTAACAAAATTATTCGGTTACATTGGATTAAAACGTCAAGAAATTGAAGAAGCAAAAGCTGGTGACTTAGTAGCCGTTTCAGGTATGGAAGATATTAACGTTGGTGAAACAGTATGTCCAGTTGAGCATGAAGATGCGTTACCATTATTACGTATTGATGAGCCAACACTACAAATGACGTTCCTTGTAAATAACAGTCCATTTGCAGGTCGTGAAGGTAAATACATCACATCTCGTAAAATTGAAGAGCGTCTTCGTTCACAATTAGAAACAGATGTAAGTTTACGTGTAGATAATACAGATTCTCCTGATGCATGGATCGTATCTGGACGTGGGGAATTACACTTATCTATCCTAATTGAAAACATGCGTCGTGAAGGTTATGAACTACAAGTATCTAAGCCAGAAGTAATCATTAAAGAAGTTGATGGCGTAAGATGTGAGCCTGTAGAGCGCGTACAAATCGATGTACCTGAAGAATACACTGGTTCTATTATGGAATCTATGGGTGCACGTAAAGGTGAAATGTTAGATATGGTGAATAACGGAAACGGTCAAGTTCGCCTTACTTTCATGGTCCCAGCACGTGGTTTAATTGGTTACACAACAGAATTCTTAACATTAACTCGTGGTTACGGTATTTTAAACCATACATTCGATTGCTACCAACCAGTACACGCTGGACAAGTTGGTGGACGTCGCCAAGGTGTTCTAGTTTCACTTGAAACAGGAAAAGCATCACAATATGGTATTATGCAAGTTGAAGACCGTGGTGTAATCTTCGTTGAACCAGGTACAGAAGTATATGCTGGTATGATTGTTGGAGAACACACTCGCGAGAATGACTTAACAGTTAACGTTGTGAAAATGAAACAACAAACTAACATTCGTTCTGCAACGAAAGATCAAACTTCAACAATGAAAAAACCACGCTTAATGACTTTAGAAGAGTCATTAGAGTACTTAAACGATGACGAGTTCTGTGAAGTAACTCCAGAATCAATTCGTTTACGTAAAAAGATTCTTGATAAGAGCGAGCGCGAAAGAGCTGCGAAGAAAAAGAAATCTGTAGAAGCGTAAAATATTAGAACAGCTACCTTTGAGGGGTAGCTGTTTTTTTTACTGTATTTATTTTTGGAATATTTACGCTTTTTTTGTGGACAGTATTTTTTTTGCGGGTTACTCTTGTATTAAGTACATAAATAAAATTTGTTTTTTTGTGAGAAGGGGGATGAATTATGTTAGAAAGGATGTCGTTTTTTGCGAAATTATGTAAAGTTGATGAAAATCCAGAACTAGGGATGTGGTTACTGTATGGCGTTATTATTATATTAAGTGCACTTGTGTATAATTTAGGTTTTGCAAGAAAATTATCAATAGTAAAAAATATAGTGATATATATATCGTTAGCGATTGGATGTACAGTTTTAACTTTCTTTGCAGTTTTTTTACCTGTTGGAGAGGGGCTTGTTGTAGCGGCAATTGTGCTTGGGATTTATAGGTTGCGATTACATCAAGCAAGACAACAAAAAGCAGGATGAGGGGGCGGGGTTTTATGCGTTCAGTGCAAGATGCGTTATATAATTGGTTAACAATTAAAACAGTTGCCGAAGCACGTCCAGATGATAACGCAGCAAAAGAAACGTATTTACTATTTCAAAATATGATATATGAAGAGCACAAATTAAAGAATGTGGAAGTTGAAAAGAACGAAGAAATGTATTTGATTTCATATGAAATCAATGGGGAAAGAAAATCTGCAAGGTTTCCATTAGAAGCTATTGATTGTTTCTTGGACCAAATGAATCGTGAACCAGAAAAATACAAATAAGTCCTTAATCATATAGATAAGGACTTATTTGAGTTTTACCAATCGTCTTCTACTTTTTTATCACGATATAATCGGAAATTACCACTCGCATGGCGTTCTATAGTACGCTCAGCAATTCGTTCTGAACATTCCATGCACATATATGTATGAATAGGGCGATTACGCAGTTTTTTTGCCATAGGATTTTCATCATCTAACATATCTTTTTTATCACAAATCATACATTTGACTCTCATTTCGTCACCTCAATACGAATTCTATCAGTATAAGTATATCATGGAAGTATAATGTTTTTGAATAATAGTGGGAAAAAATAATATTTTCGCAATTCGAAAAATAAGTTATGATAAGGATATATTAAGTATATTTGGAGGTGGAAATATGGCGAATGTAGTAGAGCCTACATTAACAGATGATTTGGTACAAACGTTACGTAAAGAGTGTATTGTTATGGTAGCAACAACAGATTTCGAAAAACAAGTTCCTAACGTAAGTGCTATTTCTTGGGTGTATGCAGTGAGTGAAACTAGTATTCGATTTGCAGTAGATCAACGTTCACGTATTGTGGAAAATATACGGCATAGTACTGGGGTGGTATTGACTATAATGGCGAATGAATCCGTATTTTCCATAAGTGGTGCAGGTAAAATTTTGACTGATAGAATGGAAGGCATTCCTCTAAAATTAACTGTAATAGAAGTAAATGTACAAGAAGTACGTGATGTTATGTTTTATGGAGCGAAACTTGCAACTGAACCAACGTATGAAAAAACATATGATATTCGTGCAGCGAAAAAGCTGGATAACCAAGTGTTAGTAGGGATAAAAGAATTATCAATGTGATAAATAAGAAAGTCAGTTATAAACTTTTTAAATCAGTTATTGTGATTTTATGTTAATAATTATAATTAAAAGTAATATATTGAATAGAAATGAATAAAAAATAAATAAAAGGTTTAATGGCTATGAATTTCGATTCTACCTCGTTTATACGGTACATATAATTATAACAATGGTTCGTCCATATTTTATGGATGAAACCCTTGTTCTACAAATTTAAAAGTGGAGTCAGGGGGTAACAGGTTGGATAAAATTTATGTGTTAGATACGAATGTACTTTTGCAGGATCCTTTATCTATTTTTTCATTTGAAACCAATGAAGTAGTGATTCCAGCAGTTGTATTAGAAGAGGTTGATTCGAAAAAACGTTATATGGATGAAGTAGGACGAAACGCTCGTTATGTATCTAAGTTAATAGACAAATTTCGTGAAATAGGAAAGCTGCATGAAAGTATTCCGCTAGAAAACGGCGGTACATTTCGTATTGAATTAAACCATCGCTCATTTGTCCAACTACAAGATATTTTTGTAGAAAAGACAAATGATAATCGAATTTTAGCTGTAGCAAAAAATCTATCTTTAGAAGAACAAGAAAAAGAGGACGGGAAGTCTGTTATTTTAGTAAGTAAAGACGTGCTCGTAAGGGTAAAAGCCGATGCAATTGGTTTGAAAGCGGAAGATTATTTAAGCGACCGTGTAATTGAAGTAGACAATATATATTCAGGATTTTTAGAAGGGTATATATCAAAAGAGCAATTGGATTATTTTTATGAAAAAGGTGAATTGCCTTTATCCGAAATTGCAAATCATCCTTTTTATCCAAATCAGTTTGTAGTAATGAAAGATGCATTAGGGGGATCTAGTTCAGCACTTGGCATTGTGGATCATTTAGGTAAGAAGGTAAAGAAACTTATTTTTCACAATGAACAAGTATGGGGAATACGACCACGAAATGTGCAGCAAATTATGGGATTAGAATTGTTGCTCCGTGAAGATATTCCGCTAGTAACCTTGACGGGGAAAGCTGGTACAGGAAAAACATTGCTAGCTTTAGCTTCGGGACTCATGCAAACGGAAGATTTAGGGTTATATAAAAAACTACTCGTTGCAAGGCCAATTGTTCCGGTCGGAAAAGATATCGGTTATTTACCAGGAGAAAAAGAAGAAAAGTTAAGACCGTGGATGCAACCGATTTTTGATAATCTAGAGTATTTATTTAATACGAAAAAGCCAGGAGAGTTAGATGCTATTTTAGCTGGAATGGGTTCGATTGAAGTAGAGGCCCTTACCTATATACGCGGAAGAAGTATTCCAGATCAGTTCATTATAATTGACGAAGCGCAAAATTTAACGAAGCATGAAGTGAAAACGATACTAACAAGGGTAGGAGAAAAAAGTAAAATCGTATTAATGGGAGATCCTCAGCAAATTGATCATCCGTATTTGGATGAGTATAATAACGGTTTAACATATGTTGTAGAGAAGTTTAAAGAGCAACGTATTAGTGGTCATGTGAAATTTGTTAAAGGGGAGCGATCTAATTTAGCTCAACTAGCAGCAGATTTATTATAAAAAGGAGTGAGCCTTGGCTCACTCCTTTTTTCTTTCGAATATACACTTTAAATAATGGTAAATTTACGGATGTTACGGATCGGGTTTTGTCTATTAGATCCATCATTGTAATATAGATGAACGGGTCCATCTTCTTTTAATGGTTTCCCTTCATTTGAAAAACCAAGAATAGCATTTTTGACAGTTTCTAACGGAAGCGTTATTGTTTGATCTACTGTTTCAATGTCGACTTGCGTAGCGTCATCTAAAATCTCGGCGTTAGCAAGAAAAGGATGGAATGGTATGCCGAACGTTCCAGTAATTAGCTGTTCTTTTTTATATTTCTTTACACTTTGTTGTATCGGTGGAAACGCAGCACCATCACGAATTTCTCGGTCCCAATGCTCTGAAGTATTTTTTAAATAAGTTTCTAGTTCTGATATGTTTTCTCTCGTTTCATCAAAGTAAGTTGTCAAATCTACTTTTCGATCATCAAAGATCCAAACGGTTGGATCGATAGTGATTGGAAAACGAACTTTTCCATTAATAAATAAAATTTCGCTCATTGTTGTTCCCCCATTTGTGTTATACTCCCACTTTTCAGTATAATAGTATTAGACACTATTGTCACAAAAAATGTTTCTATTGCAATTTATTAAAACTATCGCTAATATTAATAGATAGGAGAGAGTAGGACGGAAACGGAGGGAATCAATTTGGCGTCTGAGACAGTATCAAATCATCAGGAAAAGGCACTAGCCCTTCTACAAGCGGATGCGGAGAAGATTTTAAGACTTATTAAGGTGCAAATGGACCATCTTACAATGCCGCAATGTCCATTATATGAAGAAGTGTTAGACACACAAATGTTTGGACTATCCCGCGAGGTCGATTTTGCAGTTCGCCTTGGTCTTATTGCAGAAGAACAAGGGAAAGCAATGTTAGGAGAGCTTGAACGTGAGTTATCTGCACTTCATGAAGCATTTACAAACAAACAACAATAACGGGTTCAAATAAGGGGGCTCAAACTGAAAAAGTTTGGGCTTTTTATTTGTATAATAAAGCAGGAAGAATCAATGTACATATGGAATACAACAATAATTAAATTGAAACAGAGAGAGGAAATGAAATGAAAAGAGTATGGAAATCAATGGATTACTCATTGTTACTTCCTCTTGTTATCTTATGTGTGTTGGGAGTTATAATGGTATATAGTTCTAGTTCCATTGTCGCAATTTTATCGAAATATAACTGGCCAGCAGATCATTTTTTTAAAAAACAATTAGTTGCTCTTGCTATTGGAACGGTAATGCTTGTGATTGTCGTTATAATCCCTTACAAATTGTGGAGGAAAAAAATAGTTCTAACAGCGATGGGGCTAGGGAGTATTGCCTTACTAACAGCAGCTCTCCTTTTCGGTAAGGAAATCAATGGTGCAAGAGGATGGATACTAGGTATACAACCAGCTGAGTTTGTAAAAATAGTAGTTATTATTACGCTAGCAAGTTTTTTTGCTAAGAAACAAGAGAGGCAAACCCCTTTTTTCCAAGGGATAATACCTCCCCTAGTTGTTGTCGGTGGATCGGTGGTATTAATTTTATTACAAAATGACTTAGGGACTGACATATTAATAGGTGGAACAGTGTTAATTATGTTCTTCTGTTCAGGAGTTAATGTTAACTTGTGGATAAAAAGATTTTTATTAACATCTGTCGTGTGGATTCCTGCGTTGTATTTTATTGGAGACTATAAATTAAGTAAATACCAAAAAGCCCGATTTTCAGTTTTTCTTGATCCATTTAGTGATCCTCAAAATGATGGATTTCAATTAGTGAACTCCTTTATTGGAATTGCTTCAGGTGGGTTAAATGGTAGAGGACTAGGAAACAGTATACAAAAGTATGGCTACTTACCAGAGCCGCAAACGGATTTTATTATGGCGATTATATCTGAAGAACTAGGGTTTATAGGAGTAGCTATCATTTTGATCTGTTTATTACTTATTATCATTCGTTCGTTTAGAGTAGCGCAAAAATGTAAAGATCCATTTGGGAGTTTAATTGCGATCGGAATTGCAAGTTTACTTGGGATACAAACTTTTGTTAATGTTGGTGGTATGTCTGGATTAATACCGCTTACAGGGGTACCTTTACCGTTTATTAGTTATGGTGGTAGTTCTTTATTGGCTAATCTAATTGCGATGGGTATATTATTAAATGTTGCTAGTCACGTAAAGCGACAAGAGAAGCAGCAAAATGAGGAAATGAAAGAAAGAGAACAAGATGGACCACGTCTTGTAGTTGTGAAATAAAAAACACATTGTGCTTTAAAGCGCGATGTGTTTTTTATTTTCAAGAAACTTCAAATATGATACATTAATTCGTATTAATACTAAAAGATATATCACATTTAATTTAATGTGATATACAATTAAGTTGTTAGAAAAGGAAGAGGTATGCTATACTATTTTTGTGAAACAATTTGATCAGAAAACTTATCATTTGTTAAAAAATAAGGTATGATGGATAAAAATAAAGTGAAGCTTTCTAAGTATAATATAATGTAGAAAGTGAAGAACTTCACGCTCTTTATGGTGTGTATATATTTTATCTCTAGAGTGGTAGGAAAGTAGAGGGGGAAAATCATGACAAAGCTGCAACGTATTCAAAAAGTATTGGTAGCTAACCGTGGAGAGATTGCAATTCGTGTGTTTCGAGCTTGTTCGGAACTTGGATTAAAAACAGTTGCAATCTATTCTAAAGAGGATAGTGGTTCTTATCATCGTTATAAAGCCGATGAGTCCTATTTAGTTGGGGAAGGGAAAAAGCCAATTGATGCTTATCTAGATATTGAGGGCATTATTGAGATTGCAAAAAGTAATCATGTAGATGCAATCCACCCTGGATATGGTTTCTTGTCAGAAAATATTCAATTCGCAAAACGTTGTGAAGAAGAAGGAATTATCTTTATCGGTCCAAAGAGTAAGCATTTAGATATGTTTGGAGATAAAGTGAAAGCAAGAACACAAGCGCAGCTAGCACAAATTCCAGTTATTCCTGGTAGTGACGGTCCAGTAGATTCAATAGAAGAAGTCGAAGAATTTGCTGAAAAGTATGATTACCCGATTATTATTAAAGCTTCCCTTGGCGGTGGCGGTCGTGGTATGCGTATTGTACGTACTAGTGAAGAATTAAGAGAATCGTATAATCGAGCGAAGTCAGAAGCAAAAGCAGCCTTTGGTAATGATGAAGTATACGTAGAAAAATTCGTTGAAAAACCTAAACATATAGAAGTTCAAATTTTAGCAGATGAAGAGGGCAATGTTGTTCATTTATACGAGCGAGACTGTTCTGTACAACGTCGTCATCAAAAAGTTGTAGAAATTGCACCTAGTGTGTCACTTTCAGATGATTTACGTCAACGTATTTGTGACGCTGCTGTGAAGTTAACGAAAAATGTAAACTATTTAAACGCAGGAACAGTTGAATTCCTTGTAAAAGATGATAATTTCTATTTCATTGAAGTAAATCCACGTGTTCAAGTTGAACATACGATTACAGAAATGATTACAGGAGTAGACATCGTTCAATCACAAATTTTAATAGCTGATGGACATGCATTACATAGCAAAATAGTCGGTGTTCCAAAGCAAGAGGAAGTTGTTGTACATGGGTTTGCAATACAATCACGTGTAACGACTGAGGATCCACTAAATAATTTTATGCCGGATACAGGAAAAATTATGGCATACCGATCAGGTGGTGGTTTCGGTGTTCGTCTTGATACAGGTAATAGTTTCCAAGGTGCTGTTATTACACCGTACTATGATTCTTTACTTGTAAAAGTTACAACATGGGCACTCACTTTTGAACAAGCTGCTGCGAAAATGGAACGTAACTTAAAAGAATTCCGTATTCGTGGTATTAAAACAAATATTCCATTCCTAGAGAATGTAGTAAAACATAAAAACTTCTTATCAGGAGAATATGACACTTCATTTATTGATGCGTCACCTGAACTATTCTTGTTCCCAAAACGTAAAGACCGCGGAACGAAAATGTTAAATTACATTGGGACAGTAACAGTAAATGGTTTCCCGGGAGTAGGGAAAAAAGAGAAACCAATTTTCCCAGATGCTCGTATACCGAATGTATTACATTCTGAGCCAATCCAAAATGGAACGAAACAAATTTTGGATGAGCGTGGAGCAGACGGATTAGTGAAATGGGTACAAGATCAAAAACGTGTACTTTTAACAGATACAACATTCCGTGATGCACATCAGTCATTACTTGCAACTCGTATTCGTACAAAAGATTTACATCAAATTGCAGAACCGACAGCGAGAATGTTACCGAACCTATTCTCAGCGGAAATGTGGGGCGGTGCAACGTTTGATGTTGCGTATCGTTTCTTAAAAGAAGATCCATGGGAACGATTGCTAGATCTTCGTGAAAAAATGCCAAACGTTTTATTCCAAATGTTACTTCGTTCTTCAAATGCAGTTGGTTACAAAAACTATCCGGATAATTTAATTCAAAAGTTTGTGGAATGTTCTGCTCAAGCTGGAATTGATGTGTTCCGTATTTTTGATAGTTTAAACTGGGTAGAAGGTATGAGAGTTGCGATTGATGCTGTACGAGATACTGGTAAAATTGCAGAAGCAACAATGTGTTACACAGGAGATATTCATGATCCGTTACGTAGTAAATATGATTTAAACTACTATAAAAATTTAGCAAAAGAGTTGGAAGCATCAGGAGCTCACATTTTAGGTATTAAAGATATGGCGGGCTTACTAAAACCAAATGCAGCATATGATCTAGTTTCAGCGTTAAAAGAGACGGTATCGATTCCGATTCACCTGCACACACACGATACGAGTGGGAATGGTATATTAACGTATACGAAAGCAATTGAAGCTGGTGTTGATATTGTCGATGTAGCAGTGAGTTCTATGGCTGGTCAAACGTCACAACCAAGTGCGAACACGCTATACTATGCGTTAGGTGGAAACGAAAGACAGCCAGACGTTAATATAGATTCATTAGAAAAACTATCTCATTACTGGGAAGATGTACGTAAATACTACGCACCGTTTGAAAGTGGTATGAATGCTCCTCATACAGAGGTATATATGCACGAAATGCCAGGCGGACAGTATAGTAATTTACAACAACAAGCGAAAGCGGTTGGTTTAGGGGATCGCTTCGATGAAGTAAAAGTAATGTATCGACGTGTGAATGACATGTTTGGTGACATCGTTAAAGTAACGCCATCATCAAAAGTTGTCGGTGATATGGCATTATTTATGGTGCAAAATCACTTAACAGAACAAGATGTTTTAGAGCGTGGGCATTCTATGGACTTCCCGGGATCTGTTGTTGAAATGTTCTCAGGAGATTTAGGACAACCATATGGTGGTTTCCCGAAACAGTTACAAGAAATTATTTTAAAAGGGAAAGAGCCATTAACAGTAAGACCAGGTGAATTATTAGAGCCAGTAGATTTCGACGCGTTAAAAGAAGAGTTGTTCCATAAACTTGGACGCGAAGTGACGATTTTTGATGTAGTTGCATATGCATTATATCCAAAAGTATTTATGGATTACGAAAAAGTCGCTGAGCTTTATGGAAATGTATCTGTTCTTGATACAGCGACATTCTTCTATGGCATGAGACTTGGTGAAGAAATTGATGTGGAAATCGAACAAGGTAAAACGTTGATGGTTAAACTAGTATCAATTGGAGAGCCTCAGCCAGATGGAAATCGTGTTCTTTACTTGGAGTTTAACGGTCAACCACGTGAGATTGTTGTGAAAGACGAAAGTGTGAAAGCAACAGTGGCACAACGTGTGAAAGGAAATCGTGAAAATCCAAACCACATTAGCGCAACAATGCCAGGAACGGTTATTAAAGTAGTTGTAAAAGAAGGCGATGAAGTGAAAAAAGGCGATTCTATGGCAATTACAGAAGCGATGAAAATGGAAACGACAGTTCAAGCGCCATTCAATGGTAAAGTGAAAAAAGTATATGTTAACGATGGAGATGCAATTCAAACGGGTGACTTACTTATTGAATTAGATCACTAAAATAGAAAAGAGCTGTGTAAATGCAGCTCTTTTTCTTTATTAAGAAAAAATACCTTGCCAATTCGGCAAGGTATTTTAATGTGGATTTATTTTGTTTGTTTAGAAGTTGATGCAGATTCTTTTGCATTCACTTTACTTCTTGTACCTAACATAACTAAATAGCACAGTACAGCAAACAAGCAAGAAATGAATAGTGAATGTAATAATGCCATTGCTAAACTAGCATTTGTAAATACGACTAAAATTCCTACGATAGCTTGAAGTGTAACAAGGATAAATGAAATAATCCATCCCCAGTATACGACAGGCTGCTGCTTGTAATGACGAATAGCGAGAATCATCGCGTATAGTATCCAAGCGAAAATTAACATCGCTGCAACTCTATGTCCCATTTGAACCCATTCATGTAACTGAGTTGGCATAGGTCTATTTTTGCTACACAAAGGAAAGTCTGGACAGGCTAAGCTAGCTCGTTCGTGACGTACTAAAGCACCTGTGTAGACAACGAGATAACAGTAAATTGTTACACCGTAAATATGAAATTTCATTTTTTTGTCCATAATAAGTGAACGTGCATCAAATTTTTGGTCAATTTCAAAGATCAGACACGTTAATAAAATAACAGAAGCAAATGAAATTAAGGAAATACCGAAATGGATAGCAAGTACAGCTGGCATTTGCCCCCAAACAACTGCTGCGGCTCCCATTAATGCTTGTGCAACTAAAAATACGAAGGATAAAATTGCTAACGTTTTTGTTTCGCGCACATGTTTATAATATTTCCAGGACAAAATACAAAGGAGAGTGACAAGAATTCCTGCTGATCCTGATGTAAGGCGATGACTTAGTTCAATAATAGTTTCCATTGATAAATTAGATGGAACAAATTCACCGTTACAAAGTGGCCATGATTTACCGCATCCTTGGCCAGAACCTGTTTTTGTAACTAAGGCGCCTCCTAATAAAACTATTAATAAATCAAGACTCGTAATGACTGCTAACCATTTAATAAAGCGTTGCAATCTCTTTCACCATCTTTCTGCTATGAAGTTATTGCGAAATATTTTCATTCCATTATGTATAGAATAAAACGCGCTAGTTCCTATGATATATAAAAAATAATAAAATAGCAAAGAAATGGCGGGTGGAGACAGGGGAGAGAAAATGGGTGTGGAAATAAGATATATAAGGAAATTTTTAGGTGAAAAATAGGCTATTTTGAAAAGAAATGGGGAGAATACGTGTTAAATATGACAAAAAAGTTTATTATAGAAGGTAACATCATGTTATGATATGGATAAGTAACAATTACGTTTTTTATATTCGACACAAAAAGTTCATGTTTTCTTCACAAAATGTTCGGGAAATATGATTTAATATATTGGAGTATGGGCGTAGATTAGTAGTAGAATGGGTTAACAATGTTTCTACTGTAATAATATTGCTATATAGAGGCGAAATATTTCATTTGAAATAGGCGCAAAAAGAAAGATGAAAGTTTTAAGAGGGGGTTAAAGTGATGAACCATGCAACAAGTGAGCTGCATGATGAGTCTGCTGTTACAAGTATACCGGAAACAACTCGGTTACAAGATTTAAAAGCACTCGTTAAAATGGGGATTGTAAACTCAAATACACTTACTGTATTTACAGGATTTTGGTTGGCATTACACTTTAATGGATTAAGTGTGATGGACAATCTGGATAAGTTATTTTTTACAATCGTTGGTTCTGGATTAGTTATGGCAGGGGTATGTTGTTTAAACAACTACATTGATCGAGACATCGATCCATTAATGGAAAGAACAAAGACCCGTCCAACGGTTACTGGAAAGTATAAACCAGGATTTGCACTTACATTTGGATTAGTTATATTACTTCTTGGATTTGTATTTTTATTATTAACAACACCAATGGCAGTGTTAATGGGGTTTATTGGTGCTTTCACATATGTTGTTCTATATAGTTTATGGACAAAGAGAAAGTATACACTAAATACTGTAGTAGGCAGTATCTCTGGTGCAGTTCCACCTTTAATTGGATGGGCAGCAATCGATCCATCTTTAGGTCATCCAATTGCTTGGATGCTATTTTTGATTATGTTTATTTGGCAAATCCCACATTTCCTTGCATTAGCAATGAAACGTGTTGATGAATATCGAAATGCAGGAATTCCAATGCTTCCTGTAGTTCATGGATTTGAAATTACGAAACGCCAAATTATGATTTGGACAGTATGTTTATTACCACTACCATTTTATATGAGTGGACTAGGGATAACATTTATGGTAATTGCAACACTGCTTAACATCGGATGGATCGTTTTAGGATTTTATGGCTTCCGTAAGAAAGATGACATCAAATGGTCTGTGCAAATGTTTGTTTATTCCCTAAATTATTTAACAATCTTATTTGTATCAATGATTGTAGTTACATTCTTCTAAGACAACGACATAATTGGATTTCTTTACGTTGAGATTTACTTTACTTAACTATAAAGTACAATCTAATTCACAAGGAAAGTGGGGGTTGTTTGTATGAAGAAACAGTGGCGACTGCTTTCGTTCGTTTCACTGCTGGCTTTACTGTTAGGGGGATGCGGTAAAGCCTTTCAATCTACTTTAATTCCGCAAGGAGAAGTAGCAAAAATGCAATATGATCTGCTCTTACTAGCAAGTGCAATCATGGTAGGAGTAGTATTAGTAGTTACTATTATTTTCTTATATGTAATTGTGCGTTTCCGACAAAAGAAAGGTCAGGAAGATTATATTCCAGAGCAAGTTGAAGGGAATCACAAACTAGAAATTATATGGACAGTTATTCCGATTATTCTTTTGTTAATCTTAGCTGTTCCAACGGTTACATATACATTCAAACTTGCTGATGTAAGTGCGATGGAGAAAAAGAATATTGATAAAGATACTATCGTTGTTGATGTAACAGCGAATCTTTATTGGTGGGAATTTTCTTATAAATCAGAAAAAATAGTAACTTCTCAAGATTTAGTCATCCCCACAGGTAAGAAAGTGTATTTGAATTTGAAGGGTGCCGATATTAAACATTCGTTTTGGGTTCCATCTTTAGCTGGGAAAATGGATACAAATACAGATAATGTGAACAAAATGTGGTTAAAGGCAGATAAATCGGGCACTTATAATGGTTTTTGTACAGAATTTTGCGGCCCATCACATTCTTTAATGCAATTCAAAGTGAAAGCTTTAGATGAAAGCGAGTACAAACAGTGGCTTGCTGATATGAAGAAGATTGATGGGAAGAAAGAAGTAGCTTCAACGAAGGCGCAAGAAGGCCAAGAAATATTTAATAAAAGCTGTATTGGTTGTCACGCAGTTGGATCTAATGATAGTAGACCACCTTCCGCTCGTATCGCACCAAACTTAGCAAACTTTGCGGATCGCGATACAGTTGCCGGCATTGCCGAAAACAATGAAGAAAACTTAAAAAAATGGTTGAAAGATCCTGAAAATATGAAACCAGGAAATAAAATGACTGGTAAATATGGCAACTTAACGGATGATCAAATTGATGCATTAAATGCATACTTACAAACGTTAAAAGTTGAAAAGTAAAGAGGGATTATTCGCGAAGGGGAGGTTGAAAACGTGAGTTCTGTAGCAAAAAAACAGGGGATGGGTGCTGTCATATGGGATTATTTAACGACAGTAGACCATAAAAAGATTGCCATTCTCTATTTAATTGCAGGTGGATTGTTTTTTGTAATAGGCGGAATAGAAGCTCTATTTATTCGCCTTCAATTAGCGATTCCTAACAACGCTTTTCTTGTTGGGGATGCTTATAATCAAGTATTAACGATGCACGGTACAACAATGATTTTCCTCGCAGCTATGCCACTCGTGTTTGCATTTATGAACGCCGCTGTACCACTTCAAATTGGTGCACGTGATGTAGCGTTCCCGTTTTTAAATTCACTTGGATTTTGGTTATTTTTCTTTGGTGGAGTATTTTTAAATTTAAGTTGGTTTTTAGGTGGAGCACCTGATGCAGGATGGACATCTTATGCATCTTTAGCTTTAGCTTCTAAAGGCCATGGTGTTGATTTTTATGTACTCGGCTTACAAATCTCCGGTATTGGTACATTAATTGGAGGTATTAACTTCCTTGTAACTATTATTAATATGCGTGCACCAGGGATGACGTATATGCGTATGCCGATGTTTACATGGACGACATTTGTAACATCTTCGCTAATATTATTCGCTTTTCCGCCGTTAACTGTAGGATTAGGACTTTTAATGTTAGATCGTTTATTTGGAACAAGTTTCTTTAATCCAGCATTGGGCGGGAATACGATTATATGGGAGCATTTATTCTGGATTTTCGGTCATCCAGAAGTATACATTCTTATACTCCCAGCTTTCGGAATATTCTCAGAAATCTTTGCGACATTTTCGAAAAAACGATTATTTGGTTATTCGTCGATGGTGTTCGCGACAGTATTAATTGGATTCTTAGGATTTATGGTATGGGCGCATCATATGTTTACTGTTGGGCTTGGTCCAGTTGCAAATGCTATTTTCTCAGTTGCAACAATGGCGATTGCAGTACCGACCGGTATCAAAATATTCAACTGGCTCTTTACAATGTGGGGAGGAAGTATTCGTTTTACGACACCTATGATGTGGGCGGTGGCTTTCATTCCATCATTCGTAATGGGAGGAGTTACAGGTGTTATGCTAGCATCTGCGCCAGCGGATTATCAATTTCATGATAACTATTTCGTAGTAGCTCACTTTCATTATGTAATCGTCGGCGGTGTTGTATTTGGTTTACTTGCAGGAGCTCATTATTATTGGCCACTGATGTTTAATAAAGTATTGAATGAAACGTTAGGGAAGATAACATTTTGGCTATTCTTTATCGGTTTCCATTTAACGTTCTTCATACAGCATTTCCTTGGGTTAATTGGTATGCCACGTCGTTACTACACATATCTTGAAGGTCAAGGGTTGGAAATGGGGAATATGATTAGTTCTATTGGAGCGGTATTTATGGCTCTTGGAACGATTGTTCTTCTATTCAATGTAATTAAAACGACAGTTTCAAAAGAAAAGGCTGGTCGTGATCCATGGGATGCTCGTACATTAGAATGGACAATGCCAGCACCTACACCAGAATATAACTTTAAACAATTACCATTTGTTCGCGGGTTAGATCCGTTTTGGATTGAAAAACGTGAAGGGAATAAAGAGATGACAGCGGCGGAACCAGTTGGTGATATTCATATGCCGAATCCATCATTTTCACCATTTGTCATTTCTTTAGGATTGTTTATAGCGGCATTCGGTGCAATGTATATGCAGAGTGGAAAAGATAAGTTTTGGTTATTAGTAGCAATTATCGGTTTAATCATTACATTTGGCGCAATGTTCCTACGTTCAGTAATCGATGATCACGGATATCATATTCATAAGGAAGATTTAGAAGATAAGGGGGGCAAGGCATAATGCATGTAGATGAAAAATTAACGAATGAAACATTTCCAGCAGAGCCTGAAAAAGCAACCCTTGAGGGGAAAAATAAGTTTGTCGGTTTTTGGTTATTTCTTGGAGGCGAAACAGTATTGTTCGCTTCCTTATTTGGCACATATTTGGCGTTAAAGAATTCTACAAATGGTGGACCAACATCTCAAGAGATGTTCCAAATGCCACTCGTTTTCATTATGACGATGCTTTTATTAACGAGTAGTTTAACGAGCGTATATGCAATGTATCATATGAAAAACTTTAACTTTAAAAAAATGCAACTGTGGCTACTAGTAACAGTGCTGTTAGGTTTAGGTTTTTTAGGATTTGAGATATATGAGTTTTATCATTATACGCATGAATTTAAGCATACTATGAGAAGTAGTGCATTTGGTTCCGCGTTTTATGCTCTTGTTGGTACACATGGACTCCACGTATTGTTTGGATTATGTTGGATTTTAACATTAATCTTTAGAAATGCGAAGAGAGGTCTAAATTTATACAATGCACCGAAGTTTTATGTTGCATCGATTTATTGGCACTTTATTGACGTAGTTTGGGTGTTTATTTTCACTGTAGTATATTTGATGGGAATGGTGGGATAAACAATGGCGATAAAGCAAACGAATAATCCTAAAGTTGATCTTGTTTATCGGAAGAGAAAAAGTGCGGAGGAAATGAAGCATCAAGTTATTACATTTGCATTAATGATTTTTTTAACATTAGTTGCATTTGCAGCAGTAGCATATCCGAAAACTTTTAGTCCGACTTTCTCAGTACCATTTATTTTACTATTAGCGGTGGTACAAGTAATTTTTCAATTGTATTATTTTATGCATATGAGTCATAAAGGACATGAAGCAGCAAGTTTCTTTCTTTATTCTGGTCTGTTAATCGGGTTAATTACAATTTTAGCTTTTATGACAATTGTGTGGATTTGAAAAGTGAAGAATAAGGGAGCTTGTGTCGTCACAGCTCCCTCTTCATGTTATGTGAAAAGGTAACCTTAAGAAGGTAGGTGTGACAATGAGTAACTTGTGGATATTTGGTTTTCAAGCTCTATGGAGTCCGATCTTTTTACTATTTATGCTTTCAATCCTTATCGGGTACTTTTTAATTATTGGACCATATAGAATGCGATTTGAACATGCGACAAAGGTAAGTAAGAAGCAAGTTTTTTATTTTACGACCGGGATTGTTCTTTTGTATTTTGTAAAGGGAGGGCCTATTGATTTAATTGGTCATATTATATTTAGTGCACATATGTTTGAAATGGCAGTCATGTATATTGCCGTTCCACCGTTATTGTTGCTAGGTATACCAGTTTGGTTATATCGTTATATTACTTCTTTTAAGTTCGTTCAAATTATATTGAAGATATTTGCTCAGCCACTTATTGCATTGTTTGTATTTAATGGCCTGTTTTCTTTTTATCATTTACCAGTTGTTTTTGATACAGTAAAACAAAGTCAAATTGCTCATCCTATTTGTCTCGCTATATTGTTCTTTACAGCAATCATGATGTGGTGGCCAATGCTAAATCCATTACCAGAATATCAAACGTTAAGTGATATAAAGAAACTTGGTTATATGTTTGCTAACGGTATATTATTAACGCCAGCTTGCGCGTTAATTATTTTTGCGACGTCACCGTTGTTTGCAACGTATACGGATTCGGCTGCTTGGATGAAGGCGATGGAACTATGTGTACCAGCGGGAACTTTATCTGATTTGAATATAACTGGACCGGAATTTTTACACTGGATGCCGGTCGTACAAGATCAACAAACAGGCGGCATCATTATGAAAATTGTCCAGGAAATAGTGTACGGTACGATTATTGGCTATGTATTTTTTAGGTGGGCACGTAGAGAGCGTGAAAAGGATAAAGAACAGTTGCAACAATTACCTCCGTATTTACAGACGAAATAAAAACGAGTGCATCAAGTATGATGCACTCGTTTTTATTTTCAGGCTGTGGAGAAAGTCTTCTCCACAGCCTATTTTTGTGTCTGAACCTCTTTTTATGTGTCAACACTGATAAAAAAGAGGAAAA